>JASDTB010000109.1:3473-7501 GCA_041441455.1 Bacteroidales bacterium | reverse complement strand
ACAAATAACCTAAACTTACAATTATGAATCAAAATGTAGAAACTGCGTTAAAAGAGGCAAGAAATTCAGCAAACACAAAGCTGGCGCCATTTATCTTTAGATCAATCTTAGAATTATATCAGCAAGGACATTATGAGATAAATGCAGATATGGTTAAAAGCAAATGTATGCAAATTGAACGTTCAACTAATTGGAACGGAAGAATTCCTGCAATTTGTAACGCAATGCGAAATAGTGTATACTATGTAAATCAAAGATTTGATGGATCTCTAGCAAAGATTTCTTCAGATAATATAGATCATAATTGTTTTTCAATAAAGTTCTATTAAGATGACTAATAATAGCTTTTTGTACCAGTTGACAAATCCAAGATCTAATCTGTTTAATTCCTTTTTAAGAGAGCATGGACAGGTGGATTTCAAAGTTTGTTGGTATCCTTCAGCTTATAAAGATTATAGGCCTTTATTGTATTTGTCTGATCAATACAAGGTTTATAGCAAAATGAGTTATAGTCTTGAGCCAAAATCTCCTGATCTTTTTATATTAACAGACTATTATTTTCATTTGGAATTTAGAAAAGGCTCAATTTTACATCAAGATTCATGTTCAAAAATAACAGTATTAGATAGTGAGAAATTGATGCCCATAAATATGAGGTATAGTTTAGATTTTGTTCACTTTAACCAAAATAGAGACTATAATAATGTTACATTTATACAAGCCTTAGTCGAAAGCAAGCAAATTGGTACATTCAAAGTACCTCTTTTATATATTAAAGCAATTAATGAATATTTTTGTATGGACTTCTTGATTAGATATCAAGCAATTATATCATATATTATTCATGTAAGATATGGAGGAGGGTGTGGAGGAGGTGGACGCGCGTCCGGAGCTTGGCTAAACTACGTGTTAGAATTGTTGAAAACTGAAGTCTACATAACTGATGAACATGAACATTTACAAAGCGGCGACGAAATTTTTTTAGAGCAATTTCCAAAATTAAAATTGCAAACAGTTCCAAAGAAAACATTATTAAGAACAATTCCCAGTGAAAATTGGTCGTCTCATGGAGATGTGAATTTCTACCTTATCGATAGATAACTAAAAACGGCAACCTGAAAATAAGGTTGCCGTTTTTGGTTTATTCCCACTCAATTGTTGCTGGTGGTTTGGAGCTGATGTCGTAAACAACTCGGTTTACACCACGCACTTTATTGATTATGTCGTTTGAGACTTTTGCTAAAAACTCGTATGGGAGGTGCACCCAGTCTGCAGTCATTCCGTCGGTAGAGGTTACCGCTCTGAGGGCGATAGTGTACTCGTAAGTTCTTTCGTCTCCCATAACACCCACACTCTTGATTGGAAGAAGGATAGTGGCAGCCTGCCAAACTTGATTGTATAGTCCACTGTCGCGAAGACCTTGGATAAAGATAGCGTCTGCCTCTTTCAAGATTTGAAGCTTCTCTTGATTAACCTCGCCAAGAACTCTGATTCCAAGCCCTGGGCCTGGGAAAGGATGTCTTGAGATCAATTCGTCTTTGATACCTAAAGCGCGTCCAACTCTTCTAACTTCGTCTTTGAAAAGGGAGCGAAGAGGTTCAACTACTTTTAACTTCATGTAATCTGGTAATCCGCCAACATTATGGTGCGATTTGATGGTTGCAGAAGGTCCATTAACTGATACCGATTCAATTACATCTGGATAGATAGTTCCTTGAGCAAGCCAAGATGCATTTTCAATCTTGTGGGATTCAGCGTCGAAGACTTCAATAAAGACGCGACCGATAGCCTTTCTTTTGAGCTCGGGATCAGTCACCCCAGCAAGCGCATCTAAGAACTCAACCGAAGCATCAACACCTCTCACATTCAATCCCATATGTTTATAAGAGTCAAGTACCGACTCAAATTCATCTTTTCTTAAAAGACCATTGTCAACGAAAATACAGTGAAGGTTTTCACCAATGGCTCTATTTAATAGAACAGCAGCAACAGTAGAGTCAACACCACCAGAGAGCCCTAGAATTACCTTGTCGTCTCCTAACTTTTGGCGAAGCTCGGCAACAGTGGTCTCAATAAATGAGTCAGGAGTCCAGTCTCCCTTACAACCACACACACCCATGACGAAGTTTTCCAACATCTTGCTACCCTCTGTCGAATGGAATACCTCAGGATGGAATTGAACCGCAAATGTCTGCTCTCCCTCAATCCTGTAAGCCGCATTCTCAATGTCTCCAGTCGAAGCTACAATAACTGCACCTTTTGGCAGACGAGCAATCGTGTCTCCATGCGACATCCACACCTGAGACTCTTTTGAGACACCTTTAAATAGAGGACAATTTTGGTCGGTAACATTTAAGATAGCGCGACCATACTCTCTCGCTAGCGAAGGATTTACCTCACCGCCGAAGTGATGAGCCAAATATTGCGCTCCATAACATACTGCCATTAGAGGAAGTTTGCCTTTGATTTCCGACAAATCAACAGTCGGAGCCTTTGGATCCCTCACAGAAAAAGGGCTTCCAGAAAGGATTACACCCTTGACGCTTTGGTCCAGATCGGGAATTTTGTTGTAAGGATAAATTTCGCAATAAACATTCAATTCCCTCAATCTTCTGCCGATAAGTTGCGTAAACTGCGAGCCGAAATCAAGGATAATAATCTTTTCAACCATAAAAAAAGGATATTATTTTGTAAATATGACCCGCAAAAATAGGGCAAAAAAATATTTTTACCTACTTTTGCCCCCGAATTATGCAAAAAATACGAAATATTGCCATCATTGCACACGTCGACCATGGCAAAACCACGCTAGTGGACAGGATGATACTTCAAGCTAAAATTTTTAGAGACAGCGAGAAGGTAGGGGATCTGATCCTCGATAGTAATGATCTAGAAAGAGAGAGAGGTATAACGATTCTTGCGAAGAATGTATCGGTGCCTTACAAAGACTACAAAATCAACATTATAGACACTCCAGGCCACGCCGACTTTGGGGGTGAAGTTGAAAGAGTTCTGAATATGGCAGATGGCGTTCTTCTGCTTGTTGATGCTTTTGAAGGTACAATGCCTCAAACAAGGTTTGTGCTACAAAAAGCAGTTGAGATGGGGAAAAAACCAGTAGTTGTAGTCAATAAGGTAGACAAGCCAAATTGCCGTCCTGACGAGGTGAATGAGCAGGTTTTCGACCTGATGTTCAGCTTGCAAGCTACCGAAGATCAGCTTGATTTCAAGACTATTTACGGCAGTGCAAAACAGGGATGGATGTCACGGGACTGGCGTAACCCAACCACAGATATTACAGCTCTATTAGACACAATTCTTGAAGAGATTCCAGAACCGCTTCAATTAGAGGGAACTCCTCAAATGCTTATCTCTTCACTCGAATACTCGCCATACGTTGGTCGTATCGCTGTGGGAAGAGTAACCAGAGGCGAGCTAAAACCAGGAATGCAAGTTTGTCTGTGCAAACGCGACGGCTCTATCGAAAAGTCGAGAATCAAAGAACTGATGGTCTTTGTAGGTTTGGAGAAGCAGAGAACAGAGCTTGTAAAGAGCGGAGATATTTGTGCAGTTGTAGGTATCGAAGGGTTTGAGATTGGAGACACAATTGCCGATTACGAAAATCCAGAAGCACTTCCTCCAATTGCTGTTGATGAACCAACAATGAGTATGATGTTCACAATCAACGACTCTCCATTCTTCGGAAAAGAGGGTAAATTTGTAACATCCCGCCACTTAAAAGATAGATTGGAAAAAGAGTTAGAGAAGAATCTTGCTTTAAGAGTAAAAGAGGGAGCGACTGCTGACTCGTTTGTTGTTTACGGTAGAGGCGTTCTACACTTGTCTGTTCTTATTGAGACAATGCGTCGCGAAGGGTTTGAACTTCAAGTTGGACAGCCAAAGGTGCTAGACAAGACAGTAAACGGAGTAAGATGTGAGCCAGTAGAACATCTAACAATTGATGTTCCAGAAGAGATGGTAGGAAGAGCAATCGAAATTGTAACTCGCAGAAAGGGAAGCCTTCTGCA
>JASDTB010000109.1:0-3463 GCA_041441455.1 Bacteroidales bacterium | reverse complement strand
CTGCACATGGAGCACAGAGACGATCGAGTTCACCTCGATTTCGACATTCCTGCAAGAGGTCTGATCGGATTGAGAAGCAATCTCCTCACTGCAACACAAGGAGAGGCAATCATTTCACATAGATTCAAAGGATACGAACCATTCAAAGGGGATATCGAAAAGAGAACAAATGGTTCACTTGTTGCACTTGAGACAGGAACTGCAATTGCGTATGCAATGGACAAACTTCAGGATAGAGGAAAATTCTTTATCTATCCAGGCGAAGAGATCTACTGCGGACAAGTAGTTGGCGAAAATTCAAGAGGCGACGATTTGACCATTAATCTTTGCAAAACAAAGAAACTCACCAACGTACGTGCATCTGGTTCAGATGATAAAGTTGTTCTCGCACCGCCAATTGTCTTCAGCTTAGAAGAGGCACTAGAGTACATTCAGGAGGATGAACTAGTTGAGTTGACTCCTAAATCTATAAGACTCAGAAAAATCTACCTAGACGAAAATGATAGGAAGAGACGTAGAGGTCTGTAGAAATTTATTCTTGTAATATTGAAAAAAAAAATTAACTTTGCGGGCTCATTTTATATATGCAGAAAGTGAGAGAGAAAGATTATACTTTGCCCATTAAAGGGCTGTCTGCCGGAAAACATAGATTCGACTTTGCTATTGACGGATCGATGTTTGCAGATAGTGAAAGCACCCGAATTACAGACGCTTGTCTTACTGCGGTTGCCGATGTGGAGAAGAGTGCGACATGGATAAAAATCACCTGCAATATAAAAGGAACCGTCTCGGCAGAGTGCGACAGGTGCCTGGAAGAGGTAAAACTTCCGATAGACACAGATGCAAAACTGCTCGTTAAGTTTGTAAGAACCGAAGAGGAGACTGACGATGACGAAGTGCTTATACTTGAACCAAATGAGTCGGAGCTGGATTTGAAACAGTTTTTTTACGACTATGTGTGTTTGAGTTTGCCAATTAAGATTGTACATGACGAAAACGACTGCAACCCAGAAGTTTTAGAAAAGCTCAATCTAACAGCAAAAAAAGCAAAGACAACTAAGAAAGAGAGCGAAAAGGAGAACCCTTTTTCAAAACTTAAAGATTTATTGAATTAAAACTGTTTAAAATATTTTTTACAATGGCACATCCGAAACATAGAATTTCAAAACAGCGCAGAAACAAACGCAGAACCCACTATAAAGCCGAAGTACCGACTTTGGGAACTTGCTCTAATTGCGGAGCAGCAGTACTTTACCATAGAGTATGCCCTGAGTGCGGTTATTACAGAGGCCGCCTCATCGTAGAAAAAGCAACTGCATAAGTGCGATGAAAATCGGGCTCGATGTAATGGGTGGCGACTACGCTCCACAGAACATTGTTTTGGGAGCAATAGACGCCTTTCACAGATTGGGCCGGGATTCTGAAATATACCTGCTAGGTGATCAGATAAAGATTACCGAGATCTGCCGTCAACAAGGCTTTGATCCCGGTAATTTTTCTATTGTACACTGCAGTCAAACAATTAAAATGGATGAACATCCGGTAAAAGCCTATCAAAAGAAGAGTGATTCCAGTGTTGTTGTTGGCTTTAACATGTTGGCAAAAGGTCAGTTAGATGCTTTAGCCAGCGCAGGAAATACCGGAGTAATGCTTACAGGTTCTGTGCAGACACTACGCACGTTGCCTGGAGTTATTAGACCTTGCATCTCGTGCGAAATGCCGATGGTCAGCGGAAAGAATGTTCTTTTGCTAGATGTTGGATTCAATACAGATTGCAAACCGGACTACTTATATCAGTTCGGAATATTAGGCTCGATTTATGCTAGAGAGATGATGGGTATCGAATGCCCAAGAGTAGCTCTGCTTAATATCGGGGAAGAAGAGGAGAAGGGAAATATGGTGGTGAAAGAGGCCTATAAGTTGATGGTAGACTCAATCGACTTTAACTTTGTAGGCAATATCGAGGCCAACAGACTTTTTGCGGGCGACATTGCTGATGTGCTTGTGACTGACGGCTTCGTAGGAAATATCTGTCTTAAACAGGCAGAAGGAATGTATGATCTCATTCAAAGACTTGATGTACGAAATGAGTTTTTGGATAGGTTTAATTACGAAATTTACGGAGGAACACCCGTGCTTGGTGTTTCCGCCCCGGTCATAATCGGCCATGGAGCATCTAGTCCTGTTGCAATAAGCAACATGATTGCCCAAGCCGAAAGAGCACTTAACAATAAACTTATAGTAAAATTTAAAGAGGCCATGTCCTATGAGTAACAAAAAAGCAATTATTACCGGAGTCGAGGCGTTTCTTCCCGACTACATCCTCAACAATGAGGAACTTTCTACAATGGTTGATACCACTGATGAGTGGATAATGACTCGAATCGGAGTTAGAGAGCGTCGAATTTTAAAAGAGGATGGACTCGGTACATCACATATGGGAGCAGAGGCTGTAAGGAGACTATTGGAAAAAACAGGCACAAAACCCGAAGAGGTTGATATGCTTATTTGCGCAACAGTAACTCCAGACATGCTTTTTCCTGCAACCGCAAACGTAATCTGCGATAAAGTCGGAATCATGAACGCATGGGGATACGACATCAACGCAGGTTGTTCTGGATTCATCTTCACCTTCGAAACAGCAGCGGCTTTCATCGAAAGCGGACGTGCCAAAAAGCTGGTTTTGGTTACAGGTGAAAGAATGTCTTCAATTACAAATTATCAAGATAGAACTACATGCCCTCTATTTGGAGATGCAGCAGTAGCAATGCTTGTAGAGCCTTCGGAGGATGCCTCTTTTGGTCTGCAAGACTCTATCCTTCACGTTGACGGAATCGGTAGGAACTACCTCTACCAAAAGGCTGGCGGATCTATGTATCCACCTTCGGTCGAGACTATTCAAAATAAAGAGCACTTCATCTATCAAGATGGCCAGACCGTTTTCAAATATGCTGTTAGCCGTATGGCAGACGTCTCTGTAGAAATTATGGAGCGTCATAACCTTAAGGCAGAAGATATTGCATACTTGATTCCTCATCAAGCTAACCAAAGAATCATTGAGGCAACTGGTAAGAGAATGGGCTTGACCACCGATAAGATTTTGATCAACATTGAGAAATACGGTAACACTGCAGGAACATCTATTCCATTAGTAATTTGGGAATTCGAAAAGCTGTTCAAGAAAGGAGACACTTTAATCTTCTCTGCTTTCGGAGCTGGTTTTACATGGGGTTCACTCTACTATAAGTGGGCTTACGATCCTCAGACAAAATAAGGGAGAGCAAGGGTTTATATAACTTTTTTGGTTATATTTGCACTCCCAAAAATGAGGGCCCTATAGTTCAAGGGATAGAACGAAAGTTTCCTAAACTTTAAATACAGGTTCGAGTCCTGTTGGGGCTACTTAACAAAAAAGAGGGTGACTAAAAAGAGATTTTTAGTTACCTTCTTTTTTATTTTTAAG
>JASDTB010000108.1:0-7547 GCA_041441455.1 Bacteroidales bacterium | reverse complement strand
GTCAAGCAGGAGCTCCACCGGACGATTTTTCTGTAAGGGGTCAGAATTGGGGATTTCCAACTTATAATTGGGGATTAATGGAAAAAGACGGCTATAAATGGTGGAAGCAACGATTTTCTAAAATGGCTGAATATTTCGATGCATATCGAATAGATCATATTCTGGGATTCTTTAGAATTTGGGAAGTACCATCAGAATCAGTTGAGGGAATAATGGGCCATTTCAATCCTTCGCTCCCATTCTCTGCCGATGAATTAAGAGGCAGAGGCTACAATTTTAATTATGACAGAGATTGTTTGCCATATATCAAAGAATATATGCTAGATGAATATTTTGGATATGATAAAGAGAGCGTTAAAAATGAATTTCTAGAAGACTTTGGATGGCAAACATATAAATTCAAAGAGCAATATAATACTCAGAAAAAAATAGAAACTTATCTGAACGAAAATCTAGATTCGATTTTTAACTCTTATAAAGAGACTCTGTTTGCATTAATTTCAGAGGTTTTATTTGTTCAAGAGCCGACAGATCATTCATTATATCATCCAAGAATATCTGCACAATTTACAAAATCATACAAGGATTTACCATACGATCAAAAAAGTAGATTTAACGAAATATATAACCATTTCTATTACGAAAGAAACAATGATTTCTGGTATAGCAATGCAATGAAAAGACTACCTTCTCTCATCTCTTCAACTGGAATGCTTGTATGTGGAGAGGATCTCGGAATGATTCCCGCTTGTGTGCCTTCTGTCATGAAATCTCTAAGTATTACATCTTTAGAAATTCAAAGAATGCCTAAAGATCCAGAAGAAAAATTTGGTAATACATATAAATACCCATATTTATCAGTTTGCGCTACAGGTACACACGATACCAGTACTTTAAGACAATGGTGGGAAGAAGATTATGAGAGTAGTAGAAGATACTATTCAGAAGTCTTAGGAGAAAATGGAACAGCTCCGCTTTATTGCGAGCCATGGTTATCCCATAAAATTTTAAAACTTCATTTAGACTCACCTTCAATGTTGACAGTCTTACCTCTTCAAGATTGGCTTTCTGCATTTGGAGAGTTGCGAAGAGAAAATCCAAATGAAGAGAGAATCAATATTCCATCTAATCCAAAACATTATTGGAGATATAGAATGCATATCAACATAGAAGATCTAGTATCACATAAAGGATTTCTAAATATGGTAAAAGATCTTGTATGGAGCTCTGGTAGAATATAAAATTAAAGATTAAGCTTTTCTCCTTCAGATTTTGCAATAACTACGGCGGCACACATGTCGCCGTAAGAATTTATTGTCGATCTTGCCATATCACATAACTGTTGCACAGCAAGGATCAAACCAATACCCTCTAAAGGAAGCCCGACAATCGACAAAACTACCGACATCATTACCAAGCCTGCCATTGGGATTCCAGCAGAACCAATTGCAGCCAAAACAGATGTTAATATTATTAAGAATTGCTGTACAAGTGTTAACTCTATCCCATAAACCTGAGCAATAAAGATTGCAGAAATTCCTTCATATAGCGCAGTCCCATTCATATTAACAGTACACCCTAGAGGTAAGACAAATCCAGCGACCTTTGATGATATCCCAGTTTTATTTTGTGATGCCTCTATACTTAATGGAAGAGCAGCTCCAGAAGAACAAGTAGAAAACGCTGTTAATAATGGAACTGACATCTGTTTAATATGCTTATACGGATTATATCTTGTAAATGAATAGACAATTCCTGGTAAAATTAATCCACCCTGAATTAAGCATCCTAGCCAAACAACAATTGTATAAAATCCTAAACTACCTAGTATTGATAAAATTTTATCAGGACTACCTCCTTGGGATGCAATAATATTTGAGACTAGAGCAAATACTCCGATTGGAGTAAACTTTACAATGAAAATTGTCATCTTCATGAATAAATCATAGAGTCCTGAGAATAAATCACTAATTACACCTCTGTATTTAGACTCAGTTTTGGTCAGAAAAACACCAAAGATTATTGCGAAAAATATGATTCCTAATAGATTACCCTTTGCAAAATCATTAAAAATATTATCAGGAATAATTGATAGTATCTGATCAGTAAAGGATACTTTGGTAATGTTAATTTCTGATGTAGGCGTAGAAAAAGAGATATCTGTTCCAACTCCTGGCGAAAACACATTTACTAAAAACACACCTAAAAAAGAAGCAATTAACGTTGTCAAAACATAAAACGCAAAAGTTTTTCCGGCTAATCTTCCTAGATCTTTTGGTGAATTAAAACCAGAGACAGCCGATACAATGGAAGTAAAAACAATAGGAACAATTATCATTTTAAGAGCTCTCAGAAAAAGATCTCCAATCCATTTTATATATAAAACATATTCGGTAAAGAACATCCCGCAAGGTATAGCAAGAGTAATTACTATTAAAATTTGCCAATGCAAAGAAATCTTAAATATTCTCATTTTTTATTGATCTTATTTACAATTATTGCAATCGCTCCATCTCCAGTTACATTACAAGCTGTCCCAAAACTATCCATCGTTATGTATAATGCCACCATCAGAGCTATCATGTTAGGATCAAAACCTAAAATACTTTGTAACACACCAATTGAGGCCATAATTGCACCTCCAGGTACCCCAGGAGCAGCAACCATTGTTATTGCCAACATAAAAATAAAACCGATAATTGTAAAACTATCAATTGGCATATTAGTCAAATACATTACAGCAACAGCACAAGAGACTATTTTTAACATACTACCAGCTAAGTGAATTGTTGCACAAAGAGGAATGACAAAATCTGCCAAATCTGGATCAACACCATTTTTTTTAGTTTGATTTAACGTTACTGGAATTGTAGCAGCCGAAGATTGTGTCCCTAATGCTGTCATATAAGCAGGCATCATCGTTAAAAGAGCTTTAAATGGATTTTTACCAGAGACTAAAGCTGCGACAGAATATTGGAACAAAAGCAAAAGGACGTGCATAATAAAGATTACAATAATTACCTTAAAAAACAATCCTAATACAATCGAAGCTTGACCCTCTGCTCCTATTTTTAAAAAGATGCCAAAAATATAGAAAGGAAGAATAGGAATTATCGCCTTATTGATTACCAGAGTAATTAACTCTCTAAACTCAATTAATCCCGATTTCAAAGAATTACTATTAATAGAAGATAGTGCAATCCCTACAACAAAAGAGAAAACAAGAGCAGATGTTACCGACATCAATGGAGCCATCTCTATTGTAAAAAAGGATTTAATAATATTTCCATTAAGAGAGTCAGACAATAGCGTCTGAGACTTATCAATAAGATATGGGAGTGCTTGATTAGTAGTGATGTAAGAAAAATAGCCTGATAAGACTGTTGAAGTATATGCAATCAAAGTTGTTATCACTAAAATTTTACCAGCACCTTTGCCTAATTCAGAAATACCTGGTGTAACAAGCCCAAAAATTATAAGAGGAATCAAGAAACCTAGAAAATTACCAAATATATCATTAAAAGTAACAAAGAGCCTAACGATTGGTATTGGTGTAAATAGAGAAAACAGAAGTCCAATCACGATTGCTGCAATCACCTTAGAAAGCAGACCTATTTTGAAGTTTTTTATCATTTAAAGTTTAATTAGTTGTCTATTTTAAAACGCCAACATAGCGCTCTCCAGAAGATTTTGCCCATCCTCTATGCATTAATGAAGTATTGAAGACAATTGAAATATTACAATCCTTATCAACAGCAATAATACCTCCACCAGAACCACCCATGGGAGATATTTTATCAAAAATTACCTTTTCAGATGCTCTTTGAAGTGTCAATCCACAATATTCAACTAAAGCAGATATATCAAAAGCAACAACCCTTCTTATCCAATACTCACCGTGACCTGTTCCAGATACAGCAACAGTATTGTTATTTGCATAAGTACCAGCACCAATTATTGGAACATCCCCAACACGTCCCCACCTTTTACCAGACATGCCCCCAGTTGAGGTTGCTGCAGCTAAATTTCCTTGCCCATCTCGCACAACACATCCAACAGTCCCTGTTGGATTAGGTTCTCTCTGCTTAAGTTTTATTTTTTCTAGTTCGATATCTCTTTCTGAAGTTGAAAAATAAGAATTATCAACAAAATCCAAATTCATTGTTTTGGCAAACTGTTCGGCCCCATCCCCTATTAAGAACACATGTTGAGTACTATCCATTACTAATCTTGCTAATTTTATTGGATTTTTAATATGTCTTAATCCTGCAACAGCACCAGCTTTAAGCGTTTTACCATCCATAATTGCAGCATCCAGTTCATGTATACCATCGATGTTTTTAACTGCTCCTTTTCCAGCGTTAAATAAAGGACAATTTTCAAGATATTCAACAACAATTTGAGCTACATCTACTGCATTTGCCCCACTATTTAATAAAGCGGAACCAATTGAAAGAGCCTCATTTAAAGAGGCTTCATAAAGTTTTATCTTTTCAGACGAAATATTTTGAGGAGCTTTACCAGCACCTCCATGTATAGCTATTGCCCATTGGGATGTATTCTGTGCATATATGTTTGTGATGAAAAAAATCAACACAATCACTAAATAATACTTAGCCTTCATTTATCTTATTTTTTATTAGATATAATATATTCTAGAGCCGAAGACAATTGATCTGGGCAAGATGTTTTTCTTCGACCGCAAGGTATACCTTTTAGTTTCTCAATTGCATCTTCTGCTTTCATTCCTTTAACTAAAGCTCCAATTCCCTTTAAGTTTCCATCACAACCACGTGTAAATACCACACTCTCAATTATATTCATTTTACTTACTTTAATCTCAATTAATTTAGAACATACACCATGGTCAGGAGTATAAGCTACAATTCTAGAACCAGTGGCGTCCAAGGAATCTTTGATTACATTTTGAGCTAAAACTTCATTTATAGAAAATAAACATAGGAATGATAAAACAATTGAGAAGATCTTCATAACAAGTATTTAATATTATTGATTAGATTAGATTAATAAAAGTAAGACTATAATATTAGTAATATATAGTTAAGTTAAGTTAAGTTAAGCAAAGCAAAGTATATTATATTGAATAGTATGGGATTGATTAAATATTTAAGCTTAGTTAAATATTTGAATCGGAAATTGATTTAGAACTATTACCCCTAGAAGCTTCATTACATTCATCTTTTTTAATGAAATAATAACCAGCAGCTAGTGCAAAGATTAAAGCAGCTAGACCAATATTTTCAATACCAGATGATGTCCCAAAGTCAAACCCTATAAGTTTTCGTCCAATAGCAATTAAACCTATTAATAATATATTCAGTACTTTAATCGAGTGTTTATGATAATAGATACTAAAAGTATCAATTAACTCAATAGCAATTAGAATGTTAAAAAATACAGGAAGAAATTCCTTTAGCAAAGCAGCAGAAACCATTAGTCTTCCATTTTCAACCTCTGGAAATATCAAAGCCATTGAAAATTGATATATTAGCTCAATTATTTCAACTATAATATAACTCACAAGGATTACAACTAAAACCGAAAAAACAGCTTTTTCAAATTTTTTAATATAGTCAACTCTCATAACTAAATATTTTGATACTAATTTAACTATTTATTTCAAAATATCGGGCGACTAACAACGATACCTGTGTTTTTTCCTGTAGATTTCACATAATCATACAAAGTACCTTGATGAAGTACAACTTTTTTTAAACTAGAAGATGCGTGATAGAATGTTAGTCTTTCACCTTCTTTATATATTATACCAACATGAGAAATATCAATTCCAGGAATAGTAGTTACAAAACCAACCATGTCTCCGCTCTTTAGTCTATTCTTGACTTTTTCAATTTTTTCTGTAGGAATAAAGTAATATTTTCGATGATTAATTGTTTGTTCAATGCCCTTAATCTTATTTGTTAAATCTTCATTTCCTTTGAGTTGTCTATATTTATCAAAATTTGTAGACATAATATAAAGATTAAGATCCAATTTAGATTTACCAACTCTTTTAGACATCATTTTAACAATCTTCTTACTTTGATTCTCGTACATCCAATCCGAAGTATAGTGAAGACGGTCTGAATAGTCATTTATGACTCCGTTTCTATATCGTATTTTTTGTAAATGAAACTTAAAACTTTCAAAAGATAGTTCTCTTGACTTAACAGTCATTACTAATGAATATACTGTTTCTAAAAATGTTGTACAATCTAACTCTCTTAAATTAACGACTAAACCCTCAGGTTCAAACTCCAATGTATTTGCAACATAAGGTGTATTCAAAAAGAACTTTGCAGTTTTTATGATTAACTCATCAGAATTTGAATTATAATCATTATAGATATAACTGATATAGCGATCATAAATAAACCTATCTTCTAACATCATATAGGTTTGTTTTTGTGGCTGCGCTACCATAATAAATGGATATACAAAGAGATAACAGAATAATAAAAACTTTAGTTTCATATCATAAATTATTTTAGAGACCATGCAAGAGCACTTGCTCCTAAGATTGCAGCATCTGACTCTTTTAATTGAGAAAACAGTAATTTAATTTTACCTCTCCATAAAGGTAGTAAGTTTGCATTCATAGACTCTTCTACTGGTTTCATTATAAAATCGCCAGCTCTAGCCAACCCACCAAATAAAATTATTGCCTCTGGAGCACTGAATGCAACAAAGTCAGCGAATGATTCTCCAAGCTTTTTACCTGTAAATTCGAAAATTTGTAAAGCCAATTGATCACCTTCAACAGCTGCTTCGTATACATCCTTAGATGTAATTGGTGATGTAATATTTCTTAATTGACTTGGTATATCTGTAGATTCAATTAGTTCTCTTGCAGTTCTTGCTAATCCAGTTGCCGAAGTATATGTTTCTAAACAACCTGTTCTTCCGCAATTACACAATCTACCATTATATCTAACAGCAGTAGTATGCCCAAGTTCTCCTGCAAAACCGTCATGTCCATAAACAACTTCGCCATTAATAACGATTCCACTACCTACACCCGTTCCAAGTGTAATCATTATAAAATTTTTCATTCCCTTTGCGACTCCATAAGTCATCTCTCCTACAGCAGCAGCATTAGCATCATTTGTCAATGCTACTGGTAATGATAGCTTTACACTAAGTAGTTCTGCGAATGGAATAATTTTATTTCCTCCCCAAACAACATTTACTGCATTCTCTATAGTACCTGTATAATAGTTTCCATTTGGTGCACCAACTCCAATTCCTCTAATGTTTTCGAAGCCACAGGAAGTATTTACTAATTTGCTTATTGCATCATGTAAATCATTAATAAACAAGTTAACATCAGTATGTGTATCTGTTCTGATTACTGATTGACAAGTAACATTGCCTCGAGTATCTACAATCCCAATCTTAGAAGTCTGTCCTCCTATGTCAATTCCTACTACAAAAGGTTTTTCCATTGTTTTTTTCTACAAATATAGTTAAAAAAAAAGAGGGTGACTAAAAAGAGATTTTTAGTTACCTTCTTTTTTATTTTTAAG
>JASDTB010000107.1:1325-7626 GCA_041441455.1 Bacteroidales bacterium | reverse complement strand
CCCCAAGATGAGACTTCCCTTGAGGGTCGTGGAAGACTACCACGTCGATAGGCTGTAGGTGTAAAGGCAGTAATGTCAAAGCCAAGCAGTACTAATAACCCGATAGGCTTCTCCATACTGACAGATAGATAATCCAACGAGATTGTTTACTGAGCAAAATATACTGATATTGTCTCTCTCTTTACATAATATACGCCTTAAAAGGTAGAAATCTTAAGGTGGCTATAGCGACGGGGATCCACCTCTTCCCATTCCGAACAGAGAAGTTAAGCCCGTTTGCGCCGATGGTACTGCTATACCAAGTGGGAGAGTAGGTAGCCGCCAACTTTACAAGAGTCCGATGATCTTTCATCGGACTCTTTTTTTTTATCCCTATTCACCTTTTTTTTTATCCCTATTCACTTTTTTTATCCCTATACTCCATTTTTCTTTAATCCCTATGCAACATTTTTCTATTTTTTGCATCTAATTAATTGTATCAATGTTTTAAAACTGAGAATTGACGTATATCTCAGATTATTAATTACATTTGTATCAAACTTACTGAACTAACTTAAACTACCTAAACAAAATGAAAAAACTCTGTTTTTTCTCCTTGTTTTATTTATTGTGCTTTATTAATCTATTCTCTCAAAATAAAGAGACTGTCGAGCTTTATCTTGAGACTACAGGAAATGAGGCATTAATATTAAGAGGAGAACGTCCTTTATCCTACCGGTTTGTCTATTCTGGTACATTTTACGAAGAAAAAGAAGAATTCGAAAAAGGAGATTTGTGGTATAATGGACTTTATTACCCAAATCAATTATTGAATCTCAATTCTCATCTAAATGAGTTGTATGTAAAATCAAATGATTTATCAAAAATTGTAAAGCTAAAGAGCGAACTTATTGACTCTGCAAAGTTTGGTGGATATAAATATCTCAACATTAAAGAGACTGAAGGTCATCTACAACCTGGTTTTTATAAAATTTTACACAGCACATCAAAATGTAGTGTCATTAAATCAGTTAAAAAATATTATAAAGAGAAAATAGATCAATCTTCAAACTCAGGAATGTCTGTAATCAAGTATTTTGATCCAGAGATTAAGTATTATTTTGTCAAAGGGAAAAATGTAACCGAAATCAGAGGACGAAAAGGTCTTCTAAGGTTAGCATTAATTTCCCGTCAAGACTACAAAAAGGTTTACAATGAAATGGGAACCGATATTTTCAATGTAAATTATGATGTTCTCTATTCTCGCCTGATGAAATACAGTAAACTTTAAACCTGAGTTCGATGAAAAAAATATTATCAATAATTTTTACTTTGGCTATTACGTTTTCATTGTTTGGCCAAAGTCCTAAAGTTTCTTTAAAGGATGTCTCTCTAGATTCTCTTGCAGGAATAATTAGCAAACGAGTAGGAGTTAAAGTCTATTTTATATCTGAATCGCAGAAAAATCAGCAGAAATTTTCTGTTGATGCAGAAGAGAGTGATGTAATCACTGCTATTGAAAATGAGCTAAAGAGGAATAATTATTCTCTTACAGTATATAATGGTTCTCTATTTATCCTTAAAGGGACTGGATTTATAAAGACACTCCCCGAAGGATTTTTCTCAGAAAAATCACTCACTTCATCGTCAGAAAATGGAATCTCTGATTTAACTGGAAAGGACTCTAAGGCTATGTCTGTAAATAAGGTATATGAAATTGGCGACAAAATGTATCCAAAAAAGAGTGGAAAATGCATTTTATCTGGCCATGTGAAAAATATTGACACGGGTGAGCCAGTTCCAGGTGCTGTAGTTGTTAATAATAAAACAGGAAACTCAGTAGTGTCTGATATTTATGGCACATTCAGAATTATACTTTCTCCTGGAAAAAATGAAATCAGAATAAGTGGTTATGGAATGGAGGAGAGCATTCTTTCATTGGAGGTTTACAACGATGGTAATTTAGAGATCTTCTTAAAGGAGAGAGTATATGCTTTAAAAGGAGTTGTTGTCTCTGCGGAGAATATGAAGAACCTTAAAAGTAGCCAGATAGGAATGGAAAAAGTTCGTATCGATAGAATAAAAAGAGTACCAGCAGCATTTGGTGAGGCTGATGTAATGAAAATCGTTCTCACTCTTCCTGGAGTAAAATCTGTAGGAGAGGCCTCTGGTGGATTTAATGTTCGTGGTGGTGCTACTGATCAGAATCTAATCTTATTTAATGAAGGTACTATATATAATCCAACCCATCTCTTTGGACTGTTTTCTGCATTTAATCCAGATATAGTAAACGATATAGAGTTGTATAAAAGTTCAATTCCAGCTCAATACGGAGGTAGAATATCTTCTGTTCTTGAGGTTAATAGTCGTGAGGGGAATAGTAAAAAAATTACTGGATCTGCAGGTATTGGCCTTTTAACTGGCAGATTCCATCTTGAAGGGCCGCTTGTTAAGAATAAAACCAACTTTATTATAGGAGCGAGAACAACTTATTCCGACTGGATCTTAAAACTACTGCCAGATAACAGCGAATATAGAAACGGAACAGCATCGTTCTATGATCTTAGTGGCTCTCTTAGTCATAAAATTAACTCTAAAAATACACTCTATTTTTACGGATATTACTCACATGATGGCTTCAAATTTAGTATGGACACAAGCTATACATATAAAAATTTGAACTTGGCCCTTAAATGGAGAGGTGAATTAAACGAGAAAAATAATTTTACTGTGTCTGCGGGATATGATCAATATAATTATACAACGTACGATAAGGGGAATCCTGTGAATTCATACTCTATGAGTTTTGTTATCAGACAGATGTTTCTAAAGAGTAATTTTAAATGGTTGGTCAGCGAGAAGAATACAATTTCTTATGGATTTAATGGGACCCTATATGATCTCTCTCCTGGAAAATACATGCCCGAAGGTTCAGAATCTTTAGTTACTCCTAGAGAATTACAGAACGAGAAGGCATTTGAGGGTGCACTATTTATTTCCGACAAATGGGATCTTACAGATAAACTAACCTTAGATTTAGGATTGCGTTACTCATTCTTTAGTGCATTTGGTCCTAAGGATTATTACACATATTCATCGGAGAGCGATAGAAGTGAATCGACCGTTATTGATTATATCCATAAAGATAAGTGGAAACCAATTAAATTTTATGGAGGTCCTGAATATAGACTTTCGATGCGCTATTCTATAACAGATCTATTTTCTGTAAAAGCTGGATTTAACAGTATGAGACAGTATATACATATGCTTTCAAATACAACAGCAATCTCACCTACAGATATTTGGAAGTTAAGTGATGCTAACATTGTCCCTCAAAAGGGT
The DNA here is from genome assembly GCA_041441455.1 of Bacteroidales bacterium. Lineage (GTDB taxonomy): Bacteria > Bacteroidota > Bacteroidia > Bacteroidales > UBA932 > JAFIHK01. The sequence goes on along the minus strand of JASDTB010000107.1, from coordinate 4,305 downwards.
TGGCAAGCAGCATTCGGTCTCTACACAACTACAAAGAGAGCAAAAGCTGAGTTATCATTGGAGGCATATTATAAAAGTATGGATGATTATCTCGATTACAAGAGTGGAGCTGTATTAACAATGAATCCTACCATAGAGAGAGATGTAGTTCGCACAGAAGGTAAAGCATATGGTGTAGAGTTTATGATTAAAAAACCTTTAGGAAAACTTAATGGCTGGATGTCATATACTTATTCTAAAACAATGTTGAGGGATAAATCTGATAGAGGAGACAATGCTGTAAATAGGGGAGAGTGGTATGCCGCTGCCTATGACAAACCTCACGATTTTAAAGTTGTAGGTAATTACAGATTCACACATAGATTTAGTGTCTCTATGAATGTTGACTACTCTACAGGAAGACCAATAACAGTACCTATTAGTAAATATTTTTATGGTAATGGTTATAGATTTTTCTATTCTGACAGGAACTCTTATAGGATACCTGATTACTTTAGACTAGACCTTTCTGTAAATATCGAGCCGAGCCACTATTTAAAGTGGTTAACACATAGTACGATTACTTTTGGAGTATATAATGTAACTGGTCGAAAAAATGCATATTCAATTTTCTTTGATGCAAACTCGGGTAGTTCAATAAAAGGCTATATGTTGTCGATCTTCGGATCTCCAATTCCTTACATCAATTACAACATTAAATTTTAAGTGATGAAATTCAAAAATCTATATATATTATTTTTCTTCGCCATTCTGGCAAATGCTTGCATCACTCCATTCGACCCAAAAGGATTTGAGCAACAAGAAAATATTTTGGTAATTGAAGGTGATATTATTACCAACCAGAATTCTGAGTTTATGATCAGTAGGTCTATAAAATTAAGTGCTAAACCTATCAGAAACTTTATTACTGGGGCAACTGTATGGGTAGAGGACAATACTGGGCTTAAATACATGGCCACTCAAGTAAATGGAACTGAAATTAAATATGTGGCTCAAACTACAAATTTAAATATGTCGAGGCAGTATAAATTATGCGTAATCACTCCTGATAAAAAGCGTTACGAAACACCTCTGATGAGGCCTTTAGATACACCTGAAATTGAAAATGTAAATTTCGATGTAGATACAGTTAAGAAGGCTGTCACATTTAGTGTTACTACAAGCTCTCCTAATCCTGAACTTAAGTTTTACAAATGGACATATCAAGAAGACTGGGAGGTACATGCAAACACCTTTGCTACTGTTGAGTTCGATCCTTTAACAAAAACCATTAAAGACTTAGATTATTATAATAATAAGTTTTACTGCTGGGGCACTTCTAAATCTTCAGAGATTATATTATTCAATACTTCTAACTTGTCTCAAAACAGAGTTTATAAACGTCCATTAACTAGGATGGACTGGTTAGACAGAAGAATTTCTGTTCTTTATTCAATTGAAGTTTTCCAAAAATCAATCTCTGCAGAAGCTCATATGTTTTGGGAGACATTAAAGAAAAACACAAATGAGACAGGGGATATCTTCTCGCCACAACCAAGCGAACTTAGAGGTAATATTAGAAATATTGCAAATAGCAGTGAAATTGTGCTTGGCTACGTAAGTGCTTCTAAAATGACAAAGAAAAGAGTCTTCGCAACAGAAAGAGAGATTAATCTTTATAAAAATTTAGATGTTTGTGAGGTCGTAGAAGAAAAAGTACCTGATCCAAAAAAATGGTTAGGGCACTACGAAATGGGATATGATGTAATTCAATACTTCAGGGAAACGGGTGAGTCTATGTGGGTTTTCAGGAATTGCGCTGATTGTAGAATGTATGGTACAAAGAAAAAACCTGTATTTTGGCCCAACGACCATATTTAAGATAATGAAAGATCACAATTAAGACTATGAGAAAAATTTTAAACATTATTATATTATCTCTTTTTTGTTTGAGCGCTTTCGCAAAAGAGACCGCATATGTTTCTACCGATAGAAAGACATATGTTGCAGGAGACCTTGTCTATTTATCTGTTTTCTGTTTTGAAGACAATTCAAATTCAGAATTAGCTAAATTAAATAGAATATTGTATACAGAACTGCATGGTGCAGGAGGAATGGTAGCTGCTTCTAAAGTAGCAATAATGGATGGAAGAGGAGGTGGATACCTGGAAATACCTATTACAGCTCCATCTGGTAACTATAAAATCATATCGTATGTTAAGTCTCTTAAAGGAGATGTAACAAGTGATTTTACTCAGAAAGAGATTACAATCTTTAATACTCTCTCACCAGAAAAGCAAAAGGGTGTAAAGATTATTGAAGAACAGCAAACATCCTCATCTAGAAATTCCGAGATACCAATGATTGGTAGTGCAAATCAAGACTTTTCTTTGATTTTTAGTGAAAACTTTAAGAAAAATACTGGATTTTATGACTTTACCATCAAATCTCTTAATGGATTGTCTTCGAATGTTAGCATCTCCGTTTATTACGAAGATTCATTAGATTTTGTGCCAACAAGTAATCTCTCTATGTTTTTACAAAATAATGGAGGGAAGCGAGATCTTGTAAAAAATATTCCTGAATACGAAGGAGAAACAATCTCAGGAAAACTTTATGGTGTTGAAAAAGATAAAATTGCTAATTATACTGGTACGATGGTCTATTTATCAATTAAAGGAGCACAACCAGAAATTTATTCATCAAGATTAGACTCATTAGGCAATGTTAAGTTTGTTACTCGAGGGATTTTTGGTGAAAAGGAGGTTGCAACTCTATTTCTATCTTCTGACACAACAAGCAAAGGTTATGTTGAATACGATGAACAATTTGTAAGGCGCGTACCTTCTAATTTTACTGAATTAAGTTACAATAAAAGTATTGAGAAAAAGCTTATTGAGAGAAGTTTAAAGATGCAAATCTCAAAAAGATATTCATTAGACACCCTTTTTGAACTACTTCCAGTTCGTCCCGATCCAGCGATTTCTACAAAGCCTTTCAG
>JASDTB010000107.1:0-1315 GCA_041441455.1 Bacteroidales bacterium | reverse complement strand
TAGATGACTACACTAGATTTACGCAAATGCAAGAGGTCGTAAATGAGTTCGTTTCCGAAATGCGTCTCAGACGAGAAGGTAAAATATATGAATTACAAGTTAGGTGGGAAGATTCATATAATTCACTTGCATTCGCAAAAGGCACCTCTTTGATGCTGATTGACGGGATTCCTGTCTTCGATCATAATAAGATCATTGCGTATGACCCTATGAAAGTTAAGGAGCTTACTATCTATAACAAAAGCTATTATTTAGGAGCCGCAAATCATACAGGAGTTGTAAACTTTATAACTTACACTGGTAATTATCCTGATTTTAAGTTTGGTCCTAATTTGAGAATTAAAAACTTTAAGGGGATATCATATCCAGTTATCATTACAGACAATCTTTCTGAAATCATACCTTCGAACATGCCAGATTATAGACAAACCATTTACTGGCATCCAGTTGTTAAGTTAGATCGTAATGCTGAAAAGGTAATTCGGGTAAAATTACCCGACTATAAAGGTACATTTAGAGTTGTTGTCGAGGGTATAAGCGAACAAGGAACTCCTGTAAGTGTTACGGGCTTTTTCAAAACTGAGTAATCTCGATCTCTAGTACAGGTCTAATATTTCATATTTACTAGTACAGGTCTAATATTTCATATTTATTAGTCTGATGTTCGAGAAATTTGAAAAGAGAATCATTTGAAATGGATATTGAGTATCTATTGTCGTTGGGATGGAAGGTTAAATTTTCTGTCCCAACGATTTTTTTATCAATAAATACGATCACTTCATGTTTTTGATCGTTAATTAAACCGAATGGAGATACGCTCCCAGGTTCTACAGCTAGATATTTTTCCATTCTCTGAGGTGATGCGAAGCTTAATTTGCCCTGTTTTAAAATTTTTTCCAAGTCATGAATTGCAATTTGCATCTGCGCATCAAACAAAATAAGGTAGTGTTTGTCCCCTTTATGATTGCGCATGAACAAATTTTTGCAATGAATTCCCTTTAAATCCTTCCAATAAACCATCGCCTCCTCTATAGTTGGAATAGGAGGATGGGAAATTAGTTCGTATTTAATGTTTAATTCTTCTAGTTTTTTGAGTACAGATTCCTTTCTTTCCATTCTTGACATTGACTTTTTTATAGCACCACAAAAATAGTCTAAATTATTTGGATCTATTTTTTCTAAAAATATTTGACAATTTTAAAAAATTTAATACCTTATAATACGTTACTTTTTACTTTCAATTTTTAAGTATTATTTCTAAAAAAAAGCTGAAATAAATTTGGAAATAAAAAAAGAATATCTACCTTTGCACTCC
>JASDTB010000106.1:0-7691 GCA_041441455.1 Bacteroidales bacterium | reverse complement strand
ATAGCGAATACTTATCTGGTCCGGCACTCATTGGTCGATATTACCAGCAGATCCAATTATCTTAATATTAATCCCCTCAAAATCCCTTGATTCTGTAATTATCTTCTCTTTAAGTTCTTCTCTGATGGGTAAATTTTGATAGTAGGAAGAGTTGTCGCTGTGAATAGGGATGATTCCTAAACTTGGATTCGCAAGGTTGCAAACGCTTGCAAGGCATTCGACAGAAGCGTGACCACTTGTATGTACGTGTTTTACGCAAGAGAACTTATTAAGCAAATCTATATACTTCTTATTTGCGTGTTTGCTAGCCGGGTTAACATATTCGCTCCACATAGAATATATAAAAACTGTTTTTTTCATATCTAATTTTGGTAATAAATATTCGATGTAGTCATTGAATTTATCAGTTGCTCTGACTAACATACAGAATCCCTTGTCTTGAATCCAGTTTAATAGCTTTTCATTCCCTTTAAAAAATATATATGGCTTATCAAATTTGAACAAACTCGATTTTTCTCCAGCTGATTCAGAAAAAATTTTAAGAATTTTTTCTTGAAAATCATCGCAAATAAAAGGTTTTGTTTTACATTGTTTATTTGCTGAGTATATGGTTGAGAGGCGCTCCATATCAGTAGATGAACACAATACAAAGACATTTTGATATTTTCGCATAATTCCTGAAAGCTCTATTTGTAATTCACCTTCATGACGGACTTTTTCTGCCGGACGAGATAACATTGTTCCTTCTGTAATAAGAAAATCGATATTACCCTGCGTTAATATTCGTTTCTTAATAGTAGGTAGTAGTCCTCTGCCCAAATAACCATGGTCTCTGAAGTCGCCTGTATGAAGGATTAGTTTTCCTTCTGCCTCAATTAAAAACATATAGGAATCATAAGCCGAATGACTAACAAAATAGGGAGTTACTTTAATATCTCCAATTTGAATTACTTGATCTGGCTCAAAGGATTTCATTAATTCAATTTTGGCAATCTCAATTTCAGATAATTCTTTGCGCTCTTCAAGAAGTGAAAGTCGTTGGTGTTTACAAAGAGCAACTTTTTTAGCAATCCTTCCGATGTATTGAGGAATTCTATCCGGAACCAAGTGAAACAATCCAAAATGGTCTCCATGATAATGTGTGTAAAAAATTGCATCAATTTCTTTTGTAATTCTTGCAATTTCCTCCTTATTGGCAAAATTGTCATTGACAATCCCATCTCCATCAGGAAGGTTTTGGCCAAGATCAATAATAATTCTGGAATTGTTCGTTGCAATTTCAGTTATGCAGCCGCCAATCTGGTTTATTCCACGGTGTATTGTGATTTTCATCTTTTAATATGCTGTTTTGCATTCCAGAGATTTTCTAAGGCAATACTTTTTATCTCTCCCTTTGGATAGATTTTTTTCTCTTTATATATTGGGTTGGATAATATAAGATTTTTCAGCCGGCCATTTTTCTGATCATCATCAAAACCAAATATTAGAAGGGTTATTTTCTTGTCAATATTGACTGGTTCGGGCAAGCTTACTCCAAAGATTGCATTAATAATTTTAACATAGTTAATGTATTCTGTTAAAATTTCCTGCTTTTTGGATTGTAATTGTTTTTCATATCGTTCGATCTGATCTAGTACCTTTGGTTTACTTGTTGACCAAATTTCTTTATTTGAATAATGTTTTGCTTCAACAAACTGAAGCGTTCTTTCTGAATAATTGTACAGTACAATATCAATCCTATCATGTTTATTATTTTCGTCAAGAGATTGAAATGAAACTTCTATATCAATTACGACAACTTTGCTTTCTGATAAGTAAGAATGGTTTTTGTATATCTGGGATACTCCTAAAGCTTCATTGGAAGAATAATTTGAACAATTCTCTTTAATTCTGGAATAGTTTGATATAAAATCTAAAGCTAGTTTGTGACTAGCTAATTCTTTTTCCGTTAAATAATTCTTTTCTGAAGATTCAATAGCTGCTGCATATTTAAGATGGGTTTTAAAACCAGATTTGTCATAACTAAACAATCGACCACCTTTATGATAAAAGTCAACCTGGTTATTCCTAATTGTTAAAAAGACATTTCCCTCTCTACAATCCATCTCAATGCGCTTTTTCCATAAATCAGTTTTTTTCAAATTTTCAATAATTGAACCATCCAGTCGTCTTTTCATATTGTTGTATGTTTATGTTGAATTAAGCAGAAAATTCTATTTCTATATTAATTTCTCTTTATTGTACATCCAATCTTTTAATTCAATCCAAATTTGTTTTTCATTAGAATCAAAGTCTAAGTATATTATGCATTTATCTAGCAATTCATTATAGGACAAGGGCTTAAAGGCATGATGGTTTTTAATCTTTCCTTTAAGTTCTCCCAAATATGTATCATTTTCAACTTTCTTTGAAATGGGACATTTATCAGATTTAAAATAAACTAGATAAGACTCTGATTTTTTTTGCTTTGAATTTGCATAGGCTTCTGCAAAACAGATATTCCTCATCCATTGAAATTCTCCCTTTTTAAAAGGACATGGCGAATAATCATCATTTTTATCAAATTCCGTTAAAGAGTTGATGTAATCCCAATATTTTATTCCTTTTCCAGTTAATGAACATTTAGCTATTTTTTTATTTACAGGGTTTGTTTGTTCAATATAATCCCCATTACATTGAACGAGAAAATGTGTTGTTTTTTTTACCTGAGAGCAGCCTCCGCCATCCTTTTCGGTGAATTTGCTTTCAATAATTATAACAAAGTGCTCACTTTCAATTAAAACATCAATTTGTGACGACCTTTTCTCCGATAATATTTTTTTATCCGAGTATTCAAGTATGATATCCCAATTGTCTTCTTTTTTATTGAAAATCATATTTATCAATTTTGTTTTGTACGGAGAAAGTTTTAAGCACCCCCAGAAATCGATTGCCAATGCCTGTGAGGAATTTTTTTGGGCTACATCTTCTTTATGCCATTTAAATTCGTAAAAATTCTCAACAACGCCGACAGATCTATCATACAAATTGTCCTTTATTCTTATAATTTTCTGTTGATCCATATAAATATTGAATTTACTAATAATTAAATTTTTCGACTAAGTAATCTATTCTCATACAAATATATAAATTAAAATCCTATCGTTTTTAGATCGCCATTTTTTTGAAGTAATTCAGTGGAACAGATTTCTACAATTTTATCAATTGGCAGGGGTAAATCCTGAATTGCCTCCTCTATTGAGATCTTTCGTATGATATTATCTATATGACCTCCTGAAAAGGGGAATTTTGATGCTAACATGTTGCAATCGCTAATTGAAAGGTCGGGTTTTTTATTCTTCCAGATCTTTATTCTTATCTCTTGATTTGGTTTCGGAAAATGAATTTTATATAGAAATCGTCTGTCAAAAGCTTTATCAAAGTTCTGAAGAAGATTAGTCGTGGCAATTAATATCCCCTTAAAATTTTCAATCTCCTCCAGGATAATATTCTGGATTGTATTTTCTGTATGTTGTGTACTAGAAAAAGAGATGTCTAATCTTTTAGAAATAAGAGCGTCGGCTTCGTTAATCAATAGGATGGGCGTTCTGACACTCTCATTCATAAAGTTTTTGTAGTCTTTGAAAATCTGCTTGACTATTTTCTCACTCTCTCCATACCACATCGATTTGGTCTGACTTATATCAACCTTTAAAATCTCTCTGTCGGTTTCTCGGGCAATCTGCATAACCGACTCTGTTTTCCCGGTTCCGGGACTTCCATAAAATATCGCCGTTATACATTCCGGCAGGTTCATTGCCTCAAAGTTTTTAGCCAGATTTTCATAGCGATTATGACTTAGCAAATCTCTAAATGTATTAAGTTGGCTAATCGCTTTATCATTAAATATTAGTTGTTTAAATCTAATTTGTGAAGGGGTGATTATTTTCCTTGACGATTTTGATCTTCTGTTAAATATGACGCCATAGCTTTTTGCCAGGTTAATCGTTGCTTCACTCAATTTTAAATGAATATCAGATGAAAACAATCCTTCTCCTGTCTCTAAGAGCCCTTTCTTAATCAGCTCATGGCTGCCGTCAATGAGCCTTTGCATTACTCTTATCCTTTCTGATGCTTTGCTGTATATTGAATAAAGTACAATTCCTGCATCCGGCTCAAGATTTTCGTCAAGAATAGCCCATATAACATACAAAAAAATCAGATTGTTCTCATCTTTCAACTTCATATCAAGAATTGCATTTATGAATGGAATATCCAAGTTCTCATTCATGATATCCAATACTGCTGCCGATAATAAGTTGGATCCGCCAAAAATGCTCTCTCTGTTATCTATTGTCTTAAATATCTTCTCCAGTAATGAATAGAGGTCACGCTCCTTTAAAGTCTCTTTACAGAAAGGCTTATTATCCAGTATATCTGCCACTACTTTGCGGTTAACCATATATCTTACTCCGAAAAGATCTTCGTCGCCACCCGAAAAGTTTTTTCTTAAAATTCCCTTTGTGCAAAGAGATTCAAGTTCAGTTTTAAATAAAAGAATATTTGTTGGTTGGCTGGAAAAATGCTCAGTAAGGTTTAAAAAGGAAATTTTTGTTTCACTGAGATTTAGAACAAAAAGAATGGCAAAAATAAATGACTCTCTATTATTGATACTAAAATAGTTTGATATCGTTGAAAGACTTTTTTCGACAGAATTAAAAGGCAGGTCTTCTGCAATAATCATGCGAGACTCTCTGAAAATTATATCAATATTCTTAAGTAACAATTTTGAATCTACACTCTGCATTTGATTTTTTATTTCAAAGCTAAATGAGATGTGCGTCAATTCGTGTCGCTGTATCTTGAAATAGAACTTTTCAGGGAGTTTACAACTTGGTCAATCAATGATTGTGGTTGAATAACTTTTACATGTTTGCCATATGAGAGAATCTCAACGACCAAGTCAAAGGTTACACAAAGGTTAAGTGATACTATCAGCTCATCCTCCCTGTCCAGAAGAATCTTCTGGCTAATGTGAAGGGGCATTGATTTTATATACTTACGGGCAATGCTATCAAAAGAGAGAATAATCTCTTCAGGTTTATTCTCATCAGGAATTATAATCCCGAATGAGTATCTGAAGTGTTGTTCGTGACTGAAGTCCTCCGGATAAAGAAATTTCTGCTTTGTGATTTCAAGATCTTCGAGCCGGTCAAGGCCATAGGTTCTGATATTTCCATTCATTTGATCTTTTCCTATTAGATACCATCTGTTTTTGAACTCTTTAAGCGCATAAGGCTCGACTCTTCTTGTGAATGCTCCTGAATCTGTGAATCTCTCGTATGTAAAACTTATTACAAGGCGATTCTTTATAGAATGAATCAGCCCGTACAGGTTTTCTGTTCCTTTAGGGCGTCTGTTGTCAAACTGAATATATTCAGATAGAGTATTGCCTAATTTCAGTGCGTTTAGAGTATCGAAAGTCTCCAGCATCTTTTCGCTCAGCCCGGAGTGATCGTCGTATTTGATGCAATATGCTCTTATAGAATTATCATATACGATTTCAATATTGTACAAGGATGAGATGTCCTGACAGTCCCGCTGAAAGGTACGCTTTGAGATATTGAAGTTGTAGCCATTTAGCTCTGATTCCCTTTCAAGTATCTCTGAAACCTCGGAGAATGAAGCCGGGCGTTTTCTTAAAGTAGATACTATAAGTACTTGTCTTTGTAGTGTCTCTCGTCTGGACATAATTAAAACTTTAATGTAAATCTATACTAATTTTTCGGCTTTTTCCGAATTTCATCTATCAGGAATTCAATAAATTCTACGATATCCCGAACAACTACTTTCAGCAAATACAAGACTATAATCAAAACCAGTAAGCAAAAAGTAAGAAATGAAAACATTTTTTATTTCAAATTTATCCTACTGGTAGGACAAAAGGTGTCGCAGGGGTGAACAGATTATCTTTTGTTGATAACCTGAAGCTGCTGGTAGTTTTGACCAATGCGTGCCGGAATATTTATCAACTAGCATGTTCTTTAGAATTAAATCGTTATTAGATATATCAAGTGGTCAATACTAACCGGCACAAAGGGGTCAAGTTGACCGACTATTCCAAAAGAATGAAAAAAAGAAGGGCAGCCTATAATACGTGGCAAAAACAATTGGGGCTGATGCGCAGATAAGCAAATTTTTAGTACTTTGGTAAAAATTTACCGTGGGATGGATATTCGGTTCTTAACTCCCCAATTGTTCTTGCCACGGAAACGATTGCCGTCACTCTAAAAAAACGAGATAAGTGCTAAAAGCGAATAATATGAATTATAAAGAAGAAATAGAGAATTTTGTAGTTAAAGGGTTTAAGAATAACAACATTCCATTAATTACAGATAACAAACACAATTTTGTTCTTAAGAATAGAACGAAAAATTTCATAACCGCTCCACCCAAAGGGTTTAAATATCACAGATGGGCTGGAAGTTTAAAAAGTTCACAAGCTTTTGCTTACAATGTATTTTCTGGCGTGAACAGTAATCATTTGGAGTTTGAATTTCCCATGGCTGTATTCGACCGAGATGCACAAATTGATGTAATGCTTAATAATGAAACAACAAATATAATTGAACTATTTGAAGTTAAGGCTTTTGAAATAACCCAATTAGGCAAAAATAAAATTGATTTTAAAGAAAAATACATTGATAAAACACAATACAAGCGCCCGGCTATTTCAGAACCCTTTATTAAGTTTTTGAAAAAGGTCATTAAATGTTTTGAAGGTCAAAAAATCTATGGTGGAGGCGTGAAGCAGATTTGTAGTCATCTTCTTGGAATAATCAACATCATGAATGAGCCGAAATATGTTAACAATAAGTTTATACTATACAGTTTTTGTTTTGATAATCCGTTCTCAACCAGATTTGAGCAGGACTTGACGAACTATAAGGAGACTATTGCGAAATTTAAAAATATTGTAGATGAATTTTTGAAAGATATTAAAGTTAATGAACGGGTTGAATACTTTGGTTTTTTATCTGCAAGCGAATACATAATTAAAAACAAGGAATTCTTAGGCGAAGAAAATTATAATTATGTATTGAAAAGATATTTTTATAAGTATTGAAAAAAATCAGAAAGAGAGAAAGGCTAACACGGGTTTTTGCGTAAGACGTGGTGACATGCAAACTTGATGCTTTGTGCTTATTGACTGTTTAGCGCTCCAAAAAACGCCCGAACGCAAAGCCCAAAACCGTTACCACACATACAAAAAAAACACAGCCACTAGCATTATGTCCAATTAATAGGGGTCTGTTACAATAGTGCCTGGCAAAATTTGTCCCAACTGTCCCAGTATCCCATATCCGGTTGAATGGGACATCAGGTGTGAAGAAAAACACAATCGCCCCCAATTTGAGGGCGATTTTTTACATCTTATCTATCAGGTCTGCCTTTATATCAATATTTATAGTTCTGTACCTGGCAAAGGCCCGGCTTCCCTCTTTGTGTCCGCTGAGGCTGCCGACTAGGTTTGGGTCCTGAACTTTATTGTAAAGGTTCCCGACAAATGTTCTGCGGGCTAAATGTGATGAGGCTACATTTGCAATGCTTTTCTGCTCAATCTCTCCTGTGGTGGGGTTGATCACGGAAACTACCCTTACATATTCCGGATTAAGCCCGTTCAGTGATTCCGGTGATACCCGTTCACTTGT
>JASDTB010000105.1:0-7702 GCA_041441455.1 Bacteroidales bacterium | reverse complement strand
TGTATTGCTGGATAAAAAAAAGAGAGTGACTTACTTTTTAGTCACCCTCATTTTTGATAATATCTGTATTTTACATCATACCACCCATTCCGCCCATTGCGGCTGGATTAACTGCTGGAGTCTCCTCCTTCTTCTCAGCTAATACACACTCTGTGGTTAAGAACATTCCAGCTACTGATGCTGCATTCTCTAGTGCAACTCTGGTAACCTTAGTTGGGTCAATAACACCTGCTGCTAGTAGGTTTTCGTATCTGTCAGCTCTTGCGTTGTATCCGTAGTCTGCTGTTCCCTCTTTTACCTTTTGAACAACGATGCTTCCTTCAACGCCAGCATTTGTAACAATCATTCTTAGAGGCTCTTCGATGGCACGTGCTACAATTGCAATACCTGTTGTCTCATCTTCATTCTCACCCTTCATATCTTTTAGATCCTCGATAGCGCGGATGTAAGCAACTCCACCTCCAGGTACGATTCCCTCTTCAACAGCAGCTCTAGTTGCGCTAAGAGCGTCGTCTACTCTGTCTTTCTTCTCCTTCATCTCAACTTCAGTTGCTGCACCAACATATAGAACTGCAACACCACCAGCTAATTTTGCAAGTCTCTCTTGTAGTTTCTCTCTATCGTAGTCAGAGGTTGTAGCCTCCATTTGTTTGCGAATTTGAGCTACTCTCTTTTCAATCTCAGATTTTTCACCTACTCCGTTTACGATGGTTGTATTCTCTTTGTCGATTGTTACTTTTTCTGCTTTACCAAGCATTTCAACAGTAGCTGCATCTAAACGAAGACCTTTCTCTTCTGAGATAACAACGCCACCTGTAAGAATTGCGATGTCTTCCAACATCTCTTTTCTTCTGTCACCAAAGCCTGGAGCTTTTACAGCTGCAATCTTTAGTGTTCCGCGCAGACGGTTTACAACTAGAGTAGCAAGAGCTTCTCCGTCAACATCTTCTGCTATGATTAGCAGTGATCTGCCACCTTGAGCAACTGGCTCTAAAACTGGCATAAAATCTTTCATTGCAGAGATTTTCTTGTCGGTTATAAGAATTAGTGGGTTGTCAAGAACAGCCTCCATTTTTTCTGGATTTGTCATGAAGTATGGAGAGATATAACCTCTGTCGAACTGCATTCCTTCAACAACTTTAACTTCAGTATCTGTACCTTTTGCCTCTTCAACTGTGATAACTCCCTCTTTTTTAACCTTTCCCATCGCCTCTGCGATTAGCTTACCAATGTTGTTGTCGTTGTTGGCAGAAATTGTTGCAACTTGCTCAATCTTAGTGATATCGTCACCAACTGATTGACTTTGCTTTTTAAGACTTGCAATAACTTTTTCAACTGCTTTATCGATACCTCTCTTTAGGTCCATTGGGTTTGCACCGGCAGTTACGTTTTTAAGACCTACGCTAATGATTGATTGTGCAAGCACTGTTGCTGTTGTAGTTCCATCTCCTGCTTGATCTGCTGTTTTTGAGGCAACTTCTTTAACCATTTGCGCTCCCATGTTAGCGAATCTGTCTTCTAGCTCGATCTCTTTTGCTACTGTAACACCATCTTTTGTGATTTGTGGTGAACCATATTTTTTGTCAATTACAACGTTTCTTCCTTTAGGTCCAAGTGTTACTTTAACCGCATTTGCTAGTGCATCAACGCCTTCCTTCATTAGGTTGCGTGCTTCTATGTTGAATTTTATCTCTTTTGCCATAACTTATGTATTATTTTAGATTTTTATTAAAGAACTGCAAGAATATCTGATTGACGCATGATAAGATAATCCTTACCCTCTACATTAATCTCTGTACCAGCGTATTTGCCGTATAGAACGTTATCTCCAACTTTCAGCTCCATTGGTTCGTCTTTCTTTCCGTTACCAACAGCTACAACTTTACCTGCTTGTGGTTTCTCTTTTGCGGTGTCTGGAATGTACAAGCCGCTCGCTGTTTTTGTTTCAGCCTCTTTAGGCTCTACCAAAACTCTGTCTGCTAAAGGTTTAATGTTCATAATTGTTAAATTTTTAATGTTTATATTTTATTTTTTTGTTTCTTAAATGTAATCGCAAATATGACAAAAGAAGTGCCAAATATGTTTACTGACAAAATGTCGTATTTAAAAATGACACTCAGTTCAAAATATGTATATATTTGCGCCCTCAGTTTTAAATAAAATCAAAAATTTATGTGCTTTGTATTAATGCCAATTGTGTTCATTGTGGGCATTTTGGCGATAGCCTTTGAAGATGTAATAAGAGTTAATAAGGCTGCTATTGCAGTGGGAATGAGTGTGATATTGTGGATGCTCTTTATTTTTGGAGGTGTAGAAATCTTTCAAAGTCACTCAGGTGAGGAGCTAGAGATGTTGCAAAAATCTATTCCAGGCTTTTCCGATTTATCCCTCTTTCAGCAGTTTGACAGATATCTAGAGTTTACGTTAGTCGAATCTTTAGGAGATGTTTCAGCAACTCTATTCTTTGTATTAGCCTCTATGGCCATTATTGAGATCATTGATTCACATGGAAGTTTCGATGTAATAACGAGTTACATAAAAACAAATAATAAGAGAAAGCTGTTATGGATCTTCTCTTTTCTCACTTTTGGACTCTCTGCGGTTTTAGGTAATTTGGCAACTGTGATTGTTGTTGTTTCATTGATACGCAGGCTAGTACCATATAAAACAGATAGATTGATCTTTTCGAGTATGATAATAATTGCAGCCAACGCCGGAGGCTCTTGGTCACCTATCGGAGATGTAACAACTTTGTTGCTTTGGACGGGTGGAAATATATCAGTTTGGAGTCAGACTTATCATATAATAATTCCTGCATTAGTGATGCTTATTATCCCTTTAATAGGTTCTACTCTTATGCTGCCTAAAGGCGCTAATGTTGAGTTCAGGGAAATCCCTGAGGAAGACTATGTTCTTTCTCATATAGACCCAAGATTAAAGAAGTCAATATTTATAGTAGGAATTTTATCATTAGCATTAGTCCCTTTCTTTCAGGTTGTCTTAAATGTTCCTCCTTTTATGGGTGTTTTATTGGGACTTGCAATTTTATGGTTCATGACAGATCGAAGATATTATAACAGGAGAAATAAGACTTTGCAAGAGCTGAGGATGTCGAGAGTATTTTCTAGAATTGATGTTTCAACAGTTCTTTTCTTTCTAGGTATCTTAATGTCTGTAGCATCTCTAAAAACTGCTGGACAACTTGGAATGATGTCTGAATATTTGGATAAAACAATTCCTCGCCCCGAATTCATTAGTATTATTCTTGGGCTCTGCTCTTCTTTTCTAGATAATGTTGCTCTTGTCGCAGGTACTATTGGTATGTATCCTATAGCAGCCTCTGGTCCATTTATGGCAGATGGATCATTCTGGACCTTTTTAGCCTATTGTGCAGTAACTGGCGGAAGTATTTTGATTATTGGATCAGCTTCGGGAGTGACAGTAATGGGTATGGAAAGAATTTCATTTGGATACTATTTCAAAAGGTTTACTCCTTTAGCACTCCTTGGATACGCTGCTGGTGCAGCAGTATATCTGCTTATTTTTTAGTATAATTGCACATTATTAATGTGCAGATGGAAAAAAACGACGAATTTTTCATGAAAGAGGCCTTGAAGGAGGCTGAAAAGGCATTTGCTGCCGATGAGGTTCCAGTAGGTGCGGTAGTTGTAGTAAATGGAAGAATCATCTCTCGTGCTCATAATTTAACGGAGAGGTTAAATGATCCTACAGCACATGCTGAGATGCAGGCTATAACTATGGCGACTAATATGTTTGGAGGTAAATACTTGAACGAAGCAACATTATATGTAAC
The DNA here is from genome assembly GCA_041441455.1 of Bacteroidales bacterium. Taxonomy (GTDB): domain Bacteria; phylum Bacteroidota; class Bacteroidia; order Bacteroidales; family UBA932; genus JAFIHK01. Next base: position 3,888 of record JASDTB010000105.1, on the reverse strand, counting down.
AGTAGAACCTTGTCCCATGTGTGCAGCTGCATTAAACTGGGCACAAGTTGGAAAAGTTGTTTATGGAGCTTCTGATTCTAAAAGGGGTTTCTCTTTATTTTCTCCTTCGCTTCTGCACCCTAAGACTGAAGTTTTACAAGGAATTTTGAACGAAGAGTGCTCTAATTTGATGAAAAATTTCTTTGCATCAAAAAGGGGGAAGTAATATGGAACTATTCGGAGACTTAGGTTATCTTGGCCTTTTTATAGGAACTTTTCTTGCTGCTACCGTAGTGCCATTTAGTTCTGATTTCTTAATAATTGGAGTATTGGTCGCTGGAGCAAACCCTTTGTTAGCTTTTATTTTAGCAACTGTTGGAAATTGGTTGGGAGGTCTAACTTCATACTATTTAGGACATCTTGGCAAATGGGAGTGGATTGAAAAGTGGTTGAGAGTTAAAGAGGAGAGTCTCAATAAACATAAATCAAAGATTGAAAAATATGGTAGTCTCATCGCTCTTCTATCTTGGGCACCTTTTGTAGGGGATATCTTTGCTATTGGGCTAGGTTTTTATAGAGTTGATTTTTTGAAGTCTGCTGTTTTTATGTTTATAGGCAAAGCTTTGAGGTTTGCTTTTTGGATTGGACTCTATTATTTAATGGGAGAATCTGCATTATCATTAAAATTTTTCTAATTTTTTTGAATTTTTCAAAAATAGCAATATCTTTGTGCTCCCAAAACGGAATCTATTGACCTATGGTGTAACGGTAGCACTACAGATTTTGGTTCTGTCTGTCTAGGTTCGAATCCTGGTAGGTCAACAAGGCTGCACTATTAAGTGCAGTCTTTTTTTTTATATATTAGCACTCCAATTTAAAATCAATGAAAACATCTAAATCTGCAGTAACGCTTTCGGTTATTATACCTGTTTACAAAGTCTCAGGATTTATTCGCAAGTGTTTAAACTCTATCCTTAATCAGGATTTCAGAGACTTTGAGCTAATTATTGTAGATGATTGTTCGCCAGATGATAGCATTGACCTTGCATTAAGGATTCTTAAAGAAAAGGGATTTCATACATTTAAAATTTTAAAACACGAAGTAAATAGAGGGCTTTCAGCTGCTCGACAAACTGGGCTTGAAGCTGCAAAGGGAACTTATATTTTGAATATTGATTCAGATGACTTTATCGAACCTGGTATGTTTTCAATTATGATTGATAAAGCTCTGAATGATAAATCAGATGTCGTGATATGTGATTTTTTTAAGACATACGAGACAAAGCGCGAACTTATAAGGTGTTCCGATAGTTATGTTACTTTGACTGAAAAAGTGCAGATTCAATCTTATTTATTCGAGGTGTTATCTTCTAAAAAACCCGTTGCAGTTTGGAATAAAATGGTTAAAAGAGATATTTTTATCTCAAATAATATTTGTTTTTTGGAAGAGTGTACAGATGATCTTTGTGTTATGCCAAAGGTGATTTACTATTCTAAAATTGTGTCGTTTATCGGAAAACCTTTGGTCAACTATGTACAATATAATTCCAATTCAATCAGCTATTCGAAAAAACACTTAATCTCTATCTATAAAGCATGTTGTAATGTATTGTCGTTTTTTGAAGATAAAGAGACAAATAGACTTGTCAAACCTATAAAGGTCTATAGAGCAAAAGCTTTAAGAAGGTTACTTCTTCATAAAGATTTTACAAATATTGATTTAAAGACAATAGAGGTAGATGATGTCCTAATGGATATATGTAAAGGCGCTAGATATGAAGAGAAGCTACATTATCACTTACTTATGTTGTTTAAGGCAAAGCAAAAAAAATTGCCCTTCTCAATATTAAAACGAATAATATCTAGAGTTGGCTAATTGCTTTCAAGTAAATTAAGAATTTTTTCTGCCCTTGTCTCTATTGTAAATTCACTAAGTATTCTCTCCCTTCCAAGCGAGTTTGTTTTTGCTTCAAGTGCTTTTTTGATTACGAAAGAGCAGTTTTGTGCATTATACTCGTTAATAATAAACCCATTTTTGCCAGTTACTTCGGGCATTCCCCCAATATTTGTGATAACTGGATTACAATTGTAAAGCATAGCTTCAGCTAATGCCAAACAAAAGCTCTCTCTCCTCGATAGTTGACAGTATACTTTCGACTTTGAATAAATTTCTTGAAGGTGTGAGTGATCTACGAATCCTAGAACTTGAAGATTGTCAGGAATCTTATACCCAATTTTCTCAAGTAATTGTCTCTCTGTCCCTATTAAAATGAATTTTGTCTCTTGCATCAAATCTGCCACCTCTATAATCCGGTCAATACCTTTAATGAATACATTCTTTGCAGTTGACGCCATACTGACGGTTAAAACAAGTCTCTCTTTTTCAACATCCTCTTTGCCAGGCTTTAGAACAACTCCGTTATAAATTGTAACACAATTAGTACTTGGGAATACATGCCTGATTATCCGCTTAATATTTTTAGAGACAGCGATTACTGTTGTGCAATTTTTTATACTTCTTGCAGTCATAAACCCTCTAATAGGGTTGGTAAAGCTGCCATAGCCATATTTTTTTTCACGGCAAACATCATATCCGCCAGCAACAATGTAACACCTTTTCTTAAATCTTTTGCAAAATAGTGTTGGTAAGAAAGAGTGATAATCAGCGAACCATATATATACAATATCGTATTTTCTAAGGTTGAAAATAAGATGAAAAAGTTGACTAATCAGACTCCTCAAAAGTGAGTGCCATGAAGTTGGATGAACTCTAAAGTGTGTTACTTCATATTCGCGCGAAAGAATCTCTGCATCACCTTTGATAAATGACGATAGTGTTGGATAGATGTAGAGAATTCGCTCCTTCCGCATTAGAATACTATTATACTATTTGCTACTTTGCGTTCGCCGTAGGTGTCGAATTTCTTATTATCACTCGGATGGTTTACCACGCCATTTTCGGACATATTCTTTATGTACATTGTTGTTGAACCTCCTCCATCTAAATTAATAGCATCGATACACCCAAACCATAGCATGATTTTCTGCAGCTCAGCGATGGTCATGCCTGCTGACTCTTGAGAACGGCCATCAATAGTAATAAGTAATACTAATCCATTTTTCTTTACACCTACAACGGTACGTGGATGTCTTGATGTATAGAATGAGGAGTTTAGTAATGGCTCTTTTTGGAGATCTTTGAAAAGTAGTGGTCCTGTTGTTATTACCTCTTTTGCTTGTATTAGCTTTTCCCAATCGGTCAAAACGTCTGCCTTTAGGATATATAATTTATTGTTGTCAATTGCGATACACCCTTTTTGATGCATCTCTCTGTTAGCTTTTGCTTTGAAAGTATTTGGCGAAATGTCAATTCCATTCTTTCTTATAAAGTCTACAGAATTATAGTTTTCTGTATTATAGTTGTAATTGAAACTGAAAAAACTTCCATTAATCCCTGCGATTGCACCCTGTTCTTTACACATTAAGCTTGTCTCTTTTAAAAGAGGTGAAGCATAGATCTCAATTTTACGTTTTGTGGGATTTAGCTCTAAAACTGATATGAATTGGTTTGTACCGAATAGACTATTGTCTTTAAAATGTAAATTATAATAGTAAGCCCCTTCAGCAAGCTCTGTTTTGTTAAATTTCTGATTAACAAAGATTAGTGAGTCTTTATCCTGTGAAAATGCAGGATAAAGACTTAATAAAATTGTAGAGATTAAAATTATTGAACGACAGATCATAAGACTATTTAATTTCTATTATAGCTTCAGAGACATTAATCATATAATCGCCCACTCTTTCACACTCAGTAATTATATCCATATAGTAAACACCCGTTTGGTAATTGTAATTATTATGTTCTAGATTCAGCAAGTGTTCTTCTTTAAGGTTGTTTCTATATTCATT
>JASDTB010000104.1:0-7794 GCA_041441455.1 Bacteroidales bacterium | reverse complement strand
GATATTGGCAGCGATTCTAAAACTGCGATTGGATATACCGTGTCTGGCTCGTTTGTTGGCTTTTTAATCGAGAAATATGGTTCGCAAAAATTTCTTAAATTATGGACTTCATATCATAATTTTGAGTCTGTATATGGGCAAAAACTTAGCGCCTTAGAGTCAGAATGGAGAGATTTTTTGTCGAAGGTCACTAATTAATTTAGTAATTAATATGTCTTTAATTTGAAGATTTCTGAAATGTGTTGAAAGCCTCTTTTTTGAAAGAAACTATGTGCATCATGGTTGTTCTTTCCAGATTCTAAATATATGTCAGAAATTTCATGTTTTTTAAACCAAGAAAGCGCTTCATGCATTAATAAGTTTCCAATTCCAAGAGAACGGTATTGTTCTCTGACTAAAAGATCACATAGCATTCCATAAGGGGAAGAACCATCTTCATCGATCTCCACAACACAAAATCCTGCGATTAGATTTTGATCTTCTGATTTTGATTCTGCCTTAAATACAGCAGCAAAGGATGGATTTTCAAGTTTAGATGAGATGTATTGTAGCCACATCTCTTTTCCATTTTCTGCTGGAAAAGTACAAATATCTCCATTAGAATTAATCTTAGCGACCCCAACGCCCATTTGAACCTCTCCATGTGAAATGTATTCATGATTCGCATTAATGTGACTCCAGAAAATATCTGCTAATATTGGAATATCTTGTTTTGTAGCTATACTTATTTCAATCTCTTTCATGGTAATTAGTTTTTAAACATCTCTTTTTTCGGTAGAAACTTAATTATTCAAATATTTCATGAGTCTAGAATGTATACTTTTGAAACTATTCACTATGACTAGCATTAATGCAAAACTAGTTATTGCGGCAACAATCCATACGAGCACTGCTGCCAATGTTCCGCTCTCAATACCAAAATAGGTAAGAAACGGCATTTCTGAGTTTTGAAAGAATAATTCGAAAGTAGATGCTACTGATATGATTGCCAAGACTATGTTTAACAAGAAATCAGACTTCATAGATTTGTAATCACTCAAATTATGTAAACTACTATCAACAACTTCCATCATTTCGTGAAGTCTTTCAGTATCTTTTTCTAATTCCAGTCTATCTGTTGTTCTGTCGAACATTACCTTATGAGAAGTAAACTTGGAATATTTCACTACATCAAGTTGAAGCTCCATTCTAGATAGCCTCATACTCAATTCCGCATTATGCGCAATTAAGTCATGCGAAGATGAGTGTTCTACTTCTAATGTTGCATCTATTAATTGATCATTTGCATACGCTATAACATATTTTTTAGCCAATACCATCTCCAAGATTAGAAGGTATTCAGGCCAAGATACATGATATTTACTTCGCTCTTGTAGATGTTCTTCCCAATCAACAGGAGAGTCTTGACCACCTCGTCTTCCATATGTTCCAATTACTACACAGATGTTATTATTTACTAGTACTAAATCATCGGTATCGATTGCAATATTGTTTCCGCAAACTTCAGTGTATGCTTCTGGGTCGCGGTATAACCATTCTCCAGGATATAATGTCATTAATCCAATTAATTCTGGTTTGTGATAATCTCTGATATGGTTAACAATTTCTGCTTCGGTCAACCTATCTGTATTTTCATTTGAAAATAAGTCGTAGTTGAAATCTTCGTTTTCGATAGGATGCATTAAGTTTTCCCAAATATCAACCATTGCATAGTGAAAGTCGTCTCGAGACTCTTCTGCATATTTAATCTTTAGCTTTTTGTAGAGTAATTTATCCTTAGTTTTGACATTTGATTTGAAGATAGAGCACTCTTCTCGAATAAATTTTTTGTATCTATTACTGATTGCATCGAAAACTCTTCCTGCTCCATCTAGAACCTCTTCTCCATTTGTTTGATCGAGCAGTTTTCCATCATTACTCAACATTAAATTATTGACTACAAAACCATTTACTTCATGGTTTATGTCGGTCTGATCTTGTCCTTTATTTTTGCTCCAATGTTCTGCACTGAGGTGGGTAGAGAGTAGACCTATTATATGATCTGTAGAGGCTGGTTCACTCATTAAGCAAGCATTTCCATCAAATAGAAAGCGATAAGAGATTGAAACAGTATGTTCAAAAAATAGGGACATTTCAATTTGTACCCTCCCAGAAAACTCTAATGGATAAGGATCATCTAATGGAAGTTTAAAATCAAATCCCATTAAGTCGTAGCGTCTAATATTCTTTTTTTGATTTTGACTTAGGTTAAAGATTAAATTATCAATTCCGTTGTCTTTTGGGGTGATAAATCCTGAGTTTATAGTTTTTGATGATGGTACAAATTCTCGACAATGGTCGAGAGAGAAAATTTGTAAAAAAACAATGGAAAAACCTGGATACTTCAAGCCATGACCATCTTTGCCACAACAATAATGGAAGTCAGCTTCATTCATATATTTAAGTAATTTAGTTTTTCAAAAATTCTAGCTTTATGCTAGTAGTTCGGTCAGTCCTTTGGCATCTAGTATCGTAATCTCTTTTTTTTCAGTTAATATCAACCCATCTTTCTCCATTTCAGCTAACGACCGTGCAAGAGATGGTCGTGTTACTCCAAAAAATTTTGCTAACTCAGTTTGGTTTTTGTCTAACGTAAATCTTTTTGTTGAAGGATTATCTCTTCTTGCGATATTAAATTGCTCAAGTATATAGTGGGCAAGTTTTCCCTTGATTGTTTTTATGGTTAAAACTTGTAATTTGCCAGAAAGAAATTGTGTTCTGTTGGCGTTGTAGGTAATGTATCGGTGTAAGAATGATGGATATTTGCTAAATAGACGCATAACCTCATCTTTGGGTATCATGATTACTACTGAGTCTTCTGTTGCAGTAACATCTACTGGAAAAGTGTTGTTTTCTGCAAAAAGAAAGGCAGATGCTAATGGTCGCACTGCATTTATTTTTTCGATAGTTAGTAGACCGCCAGTCTCAGTAATCATCTCAGTCTTCACCGACCCTTTTACTAATAAATAAAGATGTTTACATGCGTCGCCTTGACGAGCAATTAAGTCACCTTTTTTATATTCTTTTAGTTTGTAAATCAGCTCTTTAAATAATTCTTCTTGCTGTTTTGGCGTAATGTCTTCCCACATAGGACATTGAGACAAATCAAGCTTCATTTCCATATATCTACTCTTTATAACAAATTTAAAAAAATATTTCTCGAGTGTAACAAATATTACACTTTTCTGTTGTATGTAAATATACTTTTGCATCGTAAAACGAAAACAAACCAAATAAAACCTAATATTATGAGCAACATGTTCTGTTATCAGTGTCAGGAAACCGCAAAAAATAGCGGATGTACAATAAGCGGAGTTTGTGGTAAAACTCCAGATGTAGCCAATCTTCAAGACTTGCTAATGTTTCTTTGTAAAGGCATCTCCCACTATACTGTATTTTTAAGAGAGAAGGGAGTTGAGGTTCCAGAGGCAAATAAGTTCATTACAGATAGTCTCTTTATGACTATTACAAATGCAAACTTCCATAAAGCAAGATTTGAAAAGAGAATTAAAGAGGCGCTCTTGTTGAGAGATATCGTTAGACAAATGTATATTTCAAAAGGTGGGGATGTTGCAGCTATTAAGTATGAAGGTGCATTTTGGACATCTGACGACATAACTGTTATGGAGGAGAAAGCAAAGCACGTTGGTGTTTTAGCTACTGATAACGAAGATGTAAGATCTTTGAGAGAGCTTGCAATTTATGGTTTAAAGGGAATGGCAGCTTATGCTGAGCATGCTTACAACCTTGGTCATGAGGATCTATCGATTTATGCTTTTATGCAATCGGCATTAGTTAAAACAACTGATGACTCATTGACAGCAGATGAGTTGACTGCTCTTGTTATGGAGACTGGATCGAATGGTGTAAAGGTAATGGCTCTATTAGACAAAGCGAATACGACTGCTTATGGTAACCCTGAGATAACAAAAGTTAACATCGGTGTTAGAAACAATCCTGGTATTCTAATCAGTGGTCACGATTTGAAGGATATGGAAGAGCTTCTCAAGCAGACAGATGGAACAGGTGTTGATGTCTATACACATAGCGAAATGTTACCTGCAAACTACTATCCAGCTTTCAAAAAATACTCTCATTTTGTAGGAAACTACGGAAGTTCTTGGTGGAGACAAATTTTCGATTTTGAGACCTTCAACGGACCAATTTTGTTTACAACAAACTGTATTGTACCGCCAAGAAACAATTCTACATACAAAGATAGAGTTTACACAACTGGAGCATCAGGTTTTGACGGATTTAAGCATATTGAGGATAGAAAAGATGGCAAACCAAAAGATTTTTCAGCGATTATAGAGCATGCAAAAAAATGTGCAGCTCCAACTGAAATAGAGACAGGTGAAATCATTGGTGGATTTGCTCATGCTCAGGTTTTTGCTCTTGCAGACAAGATTATCGATGCAGTAAAATCTGGAGCAATTAGAAAATTCTTTGTAATGGCTGGTTGCGATGGTAGAATGAAAGATAGAAACTACTACACAGAATTTGCAGAGAAACTACCAAAAGACACAGTGATCCTTACAGCTGGTTGTGCTAAATATCGTTACAACAAACTACCACTTGGCGATATTGGAGGAATTCCAAGAGTGTTAGACGCTGGTCAATGTAATGACTCTTACTCTCTAGCAGTTGTTGCTCTAAAACTAAAAGAGATATTTAATGCAAATGATATTAACGATCTTCCAATTGCTTACAACATTGCATGGTATGAACAAAAGGCAGTTATTGTACTATTAGCTCTCCTTTCACTTGGAGTTAAGAATATCCACTTAGGCCCAACATTGCCAGCCTTTTTATCACCAAATGTAGCGAATGTTCTTGTGAATAACTTTGGAATAGCTGGAATTGGAACAGTTGATGAAGATATGAAATTGTTCTTAAGCTAATCCTTCATATATATATTGTTGTTGAGGCGGGGTTTTCTGTGTAACTTTGTAGTTCACGAAAATCCTGCCTCTATGTTAGAAACTTTAAATACGCCAAAAAAAGATTACTATAGTCCAAGCCATACGGCAGAACATATTCTAAATCAGACAATGATTAGAATGTTCGGCACAAACCGTTCAGTTAGTAATCATATAGAGAAAAAGAAATCAAAGTGCGATTATCTAATAGATCGCGATTTGTCTAAAGCAGAACTTGAGGCTCTTGAGAATGAGGTTAATATCATTATTTCTCAAAGACTTGATGTTACTGAAAGTTTTGTAAAACGTGACGAAACAACATTAGATCTCTCAAAACTTCCACAAGAAGCTGGTGATTTAGTTAGAGTTATCTCTGTTGGGGATTATGACCATTGCCCTTGTATTGGAGAGCACGTAGAAAACACATCTGAGATAGGGACATTTAAAATCATCTCCAGCGAGTATAATTCACAGAGCCAAATCTTGAGAATACGTTGGAAATTGTCATTTTTTTACTCCGAGTAAAATAGTTACCTTTGCGCACATTTTAATATTATGAGCGAAAATAATCTTGTTTCGAAGCTTTCGGGGCTTCGCGAAAAATTTGAAAATATTTCTACACAGATATCAGATCCGGCAGTGATGTCCGATATGAAAAAGTATGTCTCTTTGAATAAAGAGTACAGAGAGTTGGAACCAATTGTAGAGGCCGGAGATAAATATCGTAAATTGATTGAAGATCTTGAAGCTGCTAAGGATATTCTTCAGAATGAAAAAGATGAAGAGTTGAGAGAGATGGCTAAAGATGAGGTTTTTACTATTGAGCAGCAGCTTCCTGCGCTTGAAGAGGAGATAAAACTTCTTCTAATTCCTGCTGATCCTCAAGACTCTAAGAATGCAATTGTTGAGATTCGCGCAGGTGCGGGTGGAGACGAAGCTTCAATCTTTGCGGGTGACCTTTTTAGAATGTATGCAAAATATGCGGAGAAGAGAGGTTGGAAGTTGGAGATTAATAGTCAGTCGGAGGGAACCTCTGGCGGATTTAAAGAGTTGATTTGCAAGGTGTCGGGAAATGGGGTCTACGGTGTTCTTAAATATGAATCAGGAGTACATCGTGTTCAACGTGTGCCTCAAACCGAGACACAAGGTCGTGTTCACACCTCTGCAGCCTCGATAGCGGTTCTACCAGAAGCTGATGAATTCGACATTGAGTTGAATATGAATGATATCAGAAAAGATACCTTCTGCTCTTCAGGTCCAGGTGGTCAATCTGTAAATACAACATATTCAGCTATTCGTCTGACCCACATACCTTCGGGAATCGTAGTTCAGTGTCAGGATGAGAAGTCTCAATTGAAAAACTACGATAAGGCTCTGGATGAGTTGAGAACTCGTTTGTATAACATGGAGTACGAAAAGTATTTGAATGAAATCTCAGCAAAAAGAAAGACTATGGTCTCTACAGGCGATAGATCTGCTAAGATTAGAACATATAACTATCCACAATCTCGCGTAACTGACCATAGAATAAATTATACAATGTATAACCTTCCAGTATTTATGGATGGAAACATTCAAGAGGTTCTAGATTTATTGCAGATTGCAGAAAACGCAGAGAGACTTAAAGACTCAGAAAATTAATCATATGACTTACAATAACCTTTTTGAATGTATAAAGAAGAAGAGAAGTTTTCTTTGTGTAGGATTAGATTCCGACCCTGTTCTGTTTCCGGAGCATTTAAAGAGTCTTCCAAATTCAATTTTTGAGTTCAATAAGGCAATTGTTGATGCTACATATGAATATACTGTTGCATATAAACCGAATCTTGCTTTTTATGAAGCTGAGGGTTTGTCTGGTTGGCAGCAACTTCAGATGACTGTTGATTACATCCGTGCAAAAGACCCTGAAATCATGATAATTGCAGATGCAAAGCGGGGTGATATTGGCAATACTGCTCAAAGGTATGCAAAAGCATTTTTCGATGTAATGGGAGTGGATGCAGTTACTCTTGCTCCTTATATGGGTAAAGATTCAATTGCTCCGTTTTTAGACTATCAGGGGAAATGGTCGATTATATTAGCCCTAACCTCAAATCCTTCTGCAGATGATTTTGAGATGATTAAAGCAGAAGGCGAAGGAGAGCCTCTATTTGAAACGGTAATCAAAAAGTCAATCTCTTGGGGATCTGTCGATAATACTATGTTTGTCGTTGGTGCGACTAGACCAGAAAAATTAGCTGAAATAAGGTCATATTGCCCTGATCACTTCTTTTTAGTTCCAGGTGTTGGAGCGCAAGGCGGAACAACCGAAGATGTTGCTAAATACGGAATGAATTCGAAATGCGGCCTTTTAGTAAATATGTCGAGAGGGATAATTTTTGCAGACAGGAGTGAAAACTTTGCAAAAGTAGCTCATGAAAAGGCAAAAGAGGCGGCTGAAGAGATGTCAAAAATCTTAGAAAAAATATTGTAACACCAAATCAGTGTTTTATAATGCTCTTTTTGTTATATTAGTTGCCTAAAACTGATATGATGAAAAGAGTTTTACTTTTATGGTTATCGTTTTCCATTGCCTTCTCTTTATATGCTGAAGGCGATGGAAAATATCTGAAAGTCCTGTTCACCAACGATGTTCATGCGAATATTAAAGGGGTTAAGGTAGATGATATTAATCGGGGTGGATTTGCTCAACTTTCTAATCTTATTTTGTCTGAAAGAAAATTTTCGGGTAGTGGACCTGTCTTAACTGTTGACGCAGGAGATATGTCTATGGGTTCATTCTCTCAATCTTTTTTTCGTTCACATGCTCCCGAACTTGTTGGATTCTCTTTGA
>JASDTB010000103.1:0-7923 GCA_041441455.1 Bacteroidales bacterium | reverse complement strand
TCCCAGAGCTAAGAGCCACTATATGTTTATCACCGCCGATAAACTCCTCCAGATCCTTTTCAAATCCGTCTACATTTGGGCCGAGCGGAACCACCCAGTTTGTATCAAAGGCCGATTGTATAAATTTTTGCTCCTCACCACCCATATGAGCAAGGGAGAGCCAGATTTTAGGTTGATAAGACATGTTTAATTTTTTAACCTTGCCACAGTTTTTGGCAAGCTATTAACTATTAGACTTATACGCAAAGAAGTTTTTCAGATCCTAATAATATCTCATTAAGACCGCATGCATTCAATTAATTATAAACAGCTTGCCAAAAACTGTGGCAAGGTCTCCGTGCAAGAAAGGTTTTACTTAAGTAAATCAGCCGGATTAATCACCGGAAGAATAATTCCTCTTAGATAGGAGTTCTGGGTTTTCTCTAAAATGATACCTCTTGCAGTTGAATATATAATTCCCATAATTGTCGAACCTAGTTCTCCGCTCACTTTAATAGAATTATCTGATGAGTTTTGTTCGAGGAAAAGCTCTAAGTTATCAATACTCAAATTAAATTCAATGCCAAATTCTCCCTTAATACCCATAAGTTCCTGGTCATTATTAATTGCTTCTAACACAACGTTTAGTCTTACTGCAACTAGCTTATTTGCAAAGTCAAAACGGCTTTCTTGTGAAAGTCCAACTTTTGCATGTATAACTTCTTGTGGATTTGCCAGGTATGAATCTTCAGCATTAATATTTGTTCTAAAAATATTAATGCAATTTATCTTTATTTTAGACGGATCGATTAAGCTCATGCTACAGTTTTTTTAGAAACAGATTTATATGAGGCTTCTTGAGAGGGTCTAAAACACTCACTGTTATAGTTAGTGTTTGCACTGACCTTAAGATAGACATACTTTGTTTTATTATACTTTTCAGCAGCTTCCAAAGGTGTAGTAATAATATCCTCTTCTAAGGCAGATTCAATATTCGCAATACTCATTAAAGTAATATTGTGTAAGCCTGACATTAGTTTCGACACTTCACTGGGCTCTTTACACATTTTTTTTGCCAAATCGTTCTGAGACCATCCTTTTTTTTCCAGAATGTGAGAAATCTGCGTTGATATTGCCAGGTTTTTGCTAACAAAAATTCTGTTAGCTGGCATAATCTTTTCTTTTAATCTGTTTACTATATTCTTTTTCATATTTCAAACTCTTGTTCTGAATCAAATTCGATATCTGTGTAGTCTTTATTCCATTTAATTTCTGTACCAAATAAACCGTTAATTTTCTTTGTTAACCTATTAGCTGTTTTAATATATTTCCCAACATTTGGGCAATCCTTAGCTTCAAAAGTAGTTTTAATTCCTCCATTGAATAGGAATACTACACTTTCACTAGCTCTTAAACAATATAACCGTAAATCCTTAACTTCAATTTCGTGAGCCTTTTGAAAATTTGTAGGTGGCGGAAGTGCTGATGTGTCAGAGTCAATTCCTTCATGCCTAAAAAACTTCTCTTGAGCCCCATATATAGTGCCGATTGTTTCAATCCAAACCAAAAGATGACTTAAATCATTTTCGTATTCTACCTCATTTTCCATTCTTTCCAGGAAGTTGTAAAATTCAGAATTCTCTTCAACTTGTTCCTCTCCATCAAGAATGATTGAGTAAAACTTTACTTTACAATATGAAAACTCAGATAACTTGATTATTTTTACAAAGGTATTCATTTAAAAGTTAATTTCAAATAAAAATTCACTTATGAGTTAATTTGATTGTTTAAATTACCTCAACCGCTTCACCACCCTCGCCGGATTGCCCATTACCAGAACATTATCCGGAATATCTCTCATCACCACAGCACCGGCAGCCACCAGACTCCATTTGCCAATTTTTATTCCGGGGATTATATAGTACCTGAGTCAACGAAGATATTTTGCCCGGTAATGGAGCAGGATTTATCAGACAATAAAAAATATACGGTCTCTGCTACAGATTTAATATTAGTAGATTCTTTTAAAGATGTTCTGTTATAAATTCGATTTTTCTGCTCTTTAGTTAATGTTGCACTCATTGCAGTTTCCATAAAACCTGGGACAATTACATTTGATCTAATTCCTAGTTCACCCCATTCTCTTGAAACACCTTTAGAAAATGCTTCTAATGCACCTTTACTTGAAGCATACATTGACAACCCTTTATATGCTGTGTGTACACTTATTGAAGAGATGTGAATTATTGAACCCTTAGTTTTATGAAGAATCATATTTCGAATAGCATATTTTGTTAGGATCATTGGTGTAAAAACATTTGTTGAAAACATCATTCCTAAGCTTTTGATATTAATGTTAGTTATTATATCATCATAAGCTACACCCGCATTGTTTACCAAGCCATGAATTGGAATTTTATTGGAAAGGAAATCTTTGAAAACATCTTGATGTATATTCTCGACATTGCTTAAATCAACACTCTTAAAAAAAATATTGTTGGGAAAGTCCTTCTCGAGTGATTCAAATTCAATAGAATGAGATCTTGCTATACCATAAACTGTATGTCCGTTTTCTAGTAAGGTTCTGCATATTTCCAATCCCACGCCACGAGAAACACCTGTTACTAATATGTTCATGTTCTTTTGATTTTTCCGGTTCTTGTCATTGAAATTGTATCAACAAATTTAATGATCCGGGGTATTTTAAAATCCTGTAAATTAATGCTTAATTGTCTTTTTATATCTTTTTCAGATATTGAGTTTTCTTGATTTGATATTAGTTGAATATCCGCGCATAAAATGTTACCTAATATAGAATTTTTTCTACCATATACTAATGCTTGTTGAATACCTTCAATTTTTAATATTTCACACTCAATTTCAGAAGGGTTTACTTTATATCCACCAACATTTATTAGTTCATTCTTCCTGTTTTTAAATCTAAATAATCCTTTGCTTTCGTTTTCCCACTCTATTAAATCATTTGTACGGTAGAAGCCATCTTCAAAAATAAAACTTTCAGAATAACCCAAAAGAGATTTATGGATAAGAATCTCATTATCTTGTATCTTTACTAACTTTTTAATGTTGTCAGGAATTTTAAAAAGTTCTCCATAAGTTGAGAATAATGATCCAGCTTCTGTAGATGCGTAAATATTATTAATTTTAGCATTAGGAAAAATTTGCTGGATGCTGCTATATAATTTTATATCTGATTTTTCGCCCCCAAAAGTGATTCGTTCAACACACATGTACTGATTTTCAAAAGGCAATAGAAGTCTATAGAACGTTGGAGTGGCTGAGATATGAGTTATTAGAAATTTATTTATTTGGCTATAAATAAAATTTCTATCCTTGCCGAAAACATTAATAAGAATATTGCAATTTAAAAAGGCTTGAAAAAAAACTTGCAAACCAGCCATGTGAGTAGGATTATATGCAAATGCCCAAATATGTCCTTTATACTTTTCAGCGACTCTAGAATTTCTCGATAAAGTAGAATAACTATGTGAAACTTTTTTTGGTTGTCCAGTTGTACCAGAAGTGAATAGTGTTATTTCAGAACATGAATTTTTAAATTTGTCAACTAATTCTTTATGAGAGAGAAATAAAAATGGATCTACACTTACCTTCATGTTTATTTCACTATTACTTAATGAAGTCAACTCTGGTTCAGATAGGTCAGAGTCAAGAAGTGTAATTGAACTATTTGAACTAATTGCTTTGATAAGGTTTTTAAAAAAATCATATAAAGAATTAGTTTTTAATAGAGGATAATAGTAGTTTTCTATAGCAATATCTGAAAACAATTCGTTGTATGTATATATTTTTAAATCATCAATTAAAAAAATATCTTCACTCATTTTAGATTGTTTAAAAGTTTCATCTAGCCTAGCTTTGAATAAATTTCACCAACAGATGAAACTAAACCATCTTCAAAAATATCAACTCCAAACTCATCTTCAATAAGAACAGTTAATGTGGCGAGATCAAATGATGTAAATCCAATTCTATCACGAAGTAAATCACTATCCTCAATTTTTTCAAGTGGATCTAAATCTTTATCAATTCGAATTTTATTGATTATTTCACAAACTCTTTGTTTCATTTAATACAACTTATTGGTTTATAAAAATTGGTTTTATTTAAATTACACGCAATAGAACCCCATGAGAGTCCAACTCCAAAGCCACTGAGAATTGTTTTTTCAAGATTTGGTTTCTCTTTATAATATAAATGAGATAATAGTAGAGGAATTGTTGAAGGACCGGTATTTCCAAAATCTTTTACATCTATAGGAACAAGCTCTTTTTCTACTTTTAATTTCTTTCTTACATAATCAACCATAAAATTATTGGCTTGATGAAGAATATATTTGTTCACATCTTGCTTATCCCATGACATAAATTCAATTAGTTCATTGATGTTATTATGCACATTTGATATTGCAAAATTGAATATTGCTGCTCCATCCATGAATAAATCATTCTCTGTTCTTCCATTACCATCAACATCGTACTTTATTTGAGATGTTTGATTTGATTGTGGCTTTCTGAATCCCCCTGCAGGTATAATTAATTTGTCATATCCACTACCATCACTCATTATGTTAAAGCCAATATTGTCAACTCCTTGAGTTATTAAGGTTGCTGTTCCACTATCACCAAAAACCATCCTTAAAGATTTATCTTGGTTATTAATCATACGGGATGTAGTATCTCCAGCCAGAACCAATACTGTTTTACACAAACCAGAATTAATCCAGAGTGCAGCTTGTAATACTCCATAAATATAGCCTGAACACCCATAATGAATATCTATACAAACAGTATCCTGCTTCAAACCTAAGCGATCTTGCAGTATGATTGAAGTTGCAGGAAGAATGTAATCAGGAGTTTGAGAAACAAATACTAATCCGTCAATACTATTCCTGCAAATATTTCCCTCTTCTATTAAATTTTCTGCAGCATGAAAACACATATCGGAAGAGGTCTCGTTTTCGTTAGCAATATATACTCTTTCGACACCTGTGGCACTTATTATCCTTTTTACTTCTTTTTCACCATATAGAGAAGATAATGTGTTTAATTCTAACACTTCATTGGGAAGATATGAAGCAATACTAGCTATATTTAAATTTGAGATTATTGTTTTCATTATTTATTTACAATAATGTAAAGCCGCCATCGATAACAATGTTTGAACCAGTTGTCCAGCTGCTGGCATCAGATAAAAGATAAACAACTGCGTAAGCGATCTCAATAGGACTGCCATATCTTTTTAATGGATATCTTTTTTTATCTTCATCTAATTGCTCATCACTTAAAACCCCGCTAGAAATTATGTTTGTTTCTACCATACCTGGGTTAACAGAATTAACTCGAATGTTTTTGGGAGCTAATTCTAATGCCAATCCCTTTATTAGGCCATTAATTGCTCCCTTTGAAGCAGAATACATGCTGTTCCCAACATTAGCCACATAAACGCCAGATATTGAGGATATAAATACTATAGATGATTGTCTTTTTATCTTTTTTGCCTTTAAGAGCATTTGAGTCAATAAAAGAGGCGAAAAAAAATTAACACCCATTATTGTATCAATTTTATCTTTGGAATAAAACTGGAAGGGTTTTGACATTGTCATACCAGCACAATGAACCAATCCATCTAATTCAGCGAGATTCTTTACGATAAAATCTAAATCTCTTTCATCGGTAAGGTCTGCAATTATAATATTGTTATTATTTCCCCTAAGTAAAGAAAAAGTTTCTTTTAAACGTTCCTCGTTTCTTGCTGTTACTATGACATTTGCGCCCATCTTTGAACACTCAATAGCAATGGCTTTCCCAATTCCGGAGGAAGCACCTGTGACTAAAATAGTTTTGTTCTCTAATGAAAAAGGATTGTAATGATTCATATTAAACTTAAATTTCCAATAGTTTAGGAACGATTATTTCTTCAGTTTCAAAATATATACTTCCCCATGACAAACCTACGCCAAAGCCGCAAGCTATGTGCTTAAGCTTTTTTGTTTTTAATTCTTCTCTTAATTCTGTTACCATTGTAATTGGAATCGATGCAGAGCTTGTGTTTCCAAAATTTGTAAGTGAATATGGTACTTGTGCAACCTCTAACTTCAGTTTTTTTCTAATCTTTTCATTCATAAATTTGTTTGCCTGATGAAAAGTAAAGTAATCAATTTCCTCCCTCTGTTTAGAAATTTTATCTAATAACATATTGATAGACTGGGGAGCTTTAGTAATTCCAAAAGAAAAAACATCCATCCCGTTCAAGATAGAATGTAAATTATGTCTTTTTATGCCAGGCTCAATCTCTTTATAAATAAGGGAATCCACGGTAAAAGGGTTTCTGTATCCACCATCAGGAATTATAATGGCATTATAACCACTTCCATCCGTTGCCAAATGATAATTCATCACTTTACCAAACGAATGACATAGTGCAGTAGCTGTGCCAGCGTCACCAAATAAAGGATATGTACTTTTATCAAGCCTTGAAGCGGATCTCAATGTTGTGTCGCCACAAAGTAATAGTCCTCGCTTTATACTACCATTCGATATTAAGTTAGATATTACGCTCATACCATAAACCCATCCACTACATCCCAGGGAGATATCTAAAGTATAACACTCCTCAGAAAGCTTAAGCCTATCTTGCAAAATACAGGATGTAGCAGGTAAGATGTAATCTGGAGTTTGTGAGACAAACACAAGGCAATCTATGCTCTCTTTTTCCCATCCAACTTCCTCAATAAGTTTCTCGGCTGCGTAAAAACACAAATCGGATGTTGTAATACTTTCATTTGCGATCCTTCTGCGTTCAACCCCTGTTGAGTTAATAAATTTTTGACCATCTTCAATAGAATCAAAAAGTTCTAGACCATTATTCTCTTCAGATTTTAGAGGAACACAAGCTGAGATTCCTGTTATTTTAACATTATTAATATCTAAAAAAGCCATAATTATAGTCTTGAATTAACAACTTCAAATAAATCATTAATTGTTCTTGAATTTCTTATATCATCGCCTTTTAACTTAACATTATAAGACTCATCTGCCATTGCTATTATTGACAAAGCTATCAATGAACTCCACTCGTCTAACTGTTTAAATTCCGTATCAGTTTTAAAAAGCGAAGGGTCTGTTTCGTCAAATTGATTAGCAATATTTTGCACGAATTCTTCTTTATTCATAATTGTATTTGTTTTAATTAGTATTTTATAATTGATGCAGGATTCCCAACATATGTCATCCCGTCTTTAGTTTTTCTTAAAATAAGACTACTGGCACCTACAATTGTGTTGTTACCAATACTTATCTGTTGTAAAACCACAGAATTGGTGCCGAAGAAGTTTCTGTCTCCAATATTTACCTCCCCTGATATTTTAACGCCCGGCATAAAAGAGTTATAACTTCCCACAATAGTGTCATGACCTATGCCAACTGAACCATTTAACAAGTTAAAATTATTAATATGGACATTGCAACTTATTGTACACTTCATGCCAATTATATTTCCTTGTCCAAGAGACATATTGTTTATGTCTAAGTATAACAAATCGGGCGCAATAATGTTAGGAAAATAGATATTGTCAGAATGAATTTTATTTACTATTATTTCAACCGTTTTGGGAGAAGCAATCGCAATAACTATAGCGAGTTCTTCAGGATAACTATTTAATTCATCGATTCCACCAAGCACAACACCATATTCATTTCTTGACCCTTTCTCAATTCCGTCATCAAAAAACCCAATCAAGTTCCATTGGGGCTCTTTATTATTGATTATGTTAATCAAACAGGCAATCTCTCTTCCTAAACCTCCTGCCCCATATATTGCAATATCTTTCATAAGTTATATATCATTTACTCCTTTAAACGGCTCCATTGTTACATCACTCCCCGCATTAATCCCATCCCTGAA
>JASDTB010000102.1:0-43034 GCA_041441455.1 Bacteroidales bacterium | reverse complement strand
GATTCTGTTTTGATCTCAACTATGAATCTAAAAGCAAATGACTCTATTGTAAATCTATTAACAGATATCAAAGCAGAACCAGACTCTGCTAAACTCTTAGTTTCAAAGCTTGGTTTTTTAGTGGCAGACTCTTACTGTGCTAGTGTGAGAAAAAATATGAAAGAGCTTTTAAATGAGCCGATTGTCGGAATTGCTCCTGCTGGAACGCTGAGATTTGATTTAAATAGCGGCTTGGTTCGTAATGAAGATGTCTTTAGAGTATTGTCGCTAGGAGAGGGGGATGATTACTCTCCAGGTCATCCGTTATTAGTTGCTTATTTATATGGTAGAGAGTTAAAAGACTTGTGCGAGTTGAATGCTAGTGTTGCCTCTTCAATGCCAGATGCGAGGTTGTGGTTCTCAGGCATGAAGTACACTTATTCAAATTATAGACTTCCATTTACAAGAGTTTTAAAGGTTGAAATTGCCGATGCCTCTGGAATCTATCAACCATTAGACCCCGACCGACTATACCCAGTAGTTGCTGGTATGTACTCTGTGAAGATGTTAGGTTTGTTAAAGAGGTCTTCGTTTGGTCTACTTTCGGCAACTCCAAAGGATGCTAATGGCGCTCCTATTTCTAACCTTAAAAGTATGGTTTTAAAAGATCAAAATGGGCGTGATGTTAAAGAGTGGATTGCGTTAGCATCGTTTTTAAAAAGTGACTATTTAAAATACTCTTCAGATCCAAATCTAGAGGTATTATTAGATTCTCGAATAAAAAAAGAGGCTGACTTTTCAGTAGCCTCAATGTTTGTATATCCTAACAAGCTAATGGTAACAATCTATTTTGCTTTGCTTGTTTTATTAGTTATTCTCTTTTATAAAGTTAGGCAGGTAATTTGGCGATTATAGTATCGGTACCTGTTACTTTTTGCCCTCTTGTTACTTGGATTCTAGAGTCAAGTGGTAAGAACAGGTCTATTCTTGAACCAAATTTAATAAATCCCACTTGGCTGCATTGAGAAGCTTGTTCTCCCTCTTTAGCATAACATACTATACGTCTTGCAATTAATCCAGCAATCTGCCTAAAGAGCACTTTGTGTTCTCCGTTGTTTACAACAATCGATGTCCTTTCATTCTTCTCTGATGACTTTGGATGCATGGCAACCAAGTATTTACCAGGATGATATTTGTAATATTCGATTACTCCTGATATTGGAAACCAGTTTACATGAACATTAAATACAGACATGAAAATCGAAACTTGCATGCAATTTGTCTTAAGATATTCTCCTTCGTAAACCTCTTTAACGATGACAATTGTGCCATCTGCAGGGGCAATTACCGCTCCGTCTTCAATTCTTGGAGTTCTTGCTGGTACTCTAAAGAAGCAGCAAACAAATAGAAATGCAGACAAGCATGCAGCAAGTGTAATATAACCAGCTGTATTGAAACCAGTGAAATACAAGACTACGACTGCAATTAATGTGAAAATTACGAAGCTGTTGAAAATGATTCCTCTTCCCTCTTTGTGTAAATGCATTGTGTTTTTTTAAATTAGTGCAAATAGTTTTAAATATGCCAAAGCTACCGGAAACGATAATAGGGCCCCGTCGAATCTATCTAGCAGTCCTCCGTGCCCCGGCATGATGTTGCCGGAATCTTTGACGCCAAAGTTACGCTTAAATTGAGATTCGACCAAATCGCCCAGCACTCCAAGTATGTTAATGATAAGAGAAATTGCTATAATATGTATGAGTGAAATTGATGTAAAATCAAGATAATAAATAATATACCCAGCTAGCAAGGTGCTTGTTATGCCTCCCCAAAAGCCTGCCCAAGATTTTTTTGGAGAGATTGATGGAAATAGTTTTTTACCATATTTTTGCCCAATTGTCATTCCAAATACGTATGCTCCAACATCGGAAGACCAAAGAAGGATAAACATTGCAAGTAGTAACTTTGGTTCAAATGTGTTGCTATTGTCAAATACGACGAAGTTCATTAGTGCAAATGGTAGTGCTACATATAGAATCGCCGAATAATGAAATCCTGTTGAAGTGTATGCAGATTTAATCTCATTATTGTATAAAAAAGAGGCTCCCATTGCTGCTGCAGGGATTAATGAAGCAAAGAGTATCCCTGAATCGAATCCATATCCTTTAAATAGAAAAATTGAAGAAAATAGGGTTACTCCAGTAAGTATAGAAAGGATAGATGGGATATTCAAGAATTTTCCAGTACTAATGGTAAGAAATTCGGACATCATAACCACAATACAGAAAACCATTAAAAGCGCAAATATGACAGGATTCCATAAAAGGCCTCCTGTCATAATCGCTAAGAATACAAGTCCGCTCAGACTTCTTTTAATCGTGTTGTTCATCCTGAGTCTGAATCTCTTTATTTTTAGATTCGTTAACAACCTCTTCTCCTTTACCTACTCTTTTCCCAAAGATGTTTTCCATATCTTCAGAGAATATTACCTCTTTTTCTAGTAAAAGCTCGGCAAGTTTAACAAATCCCTCTTTATTTTCTGTAAGAACTTTTTTGGCAACTTCATAAGCCTCATCTATAAGTTTGCGAGCCTCTTTGTCAATTAGTTCCGCTGTTTTGTCGCTATAAGGCTTACTTAATGAGTATCCTGCCGAATCAGAAGAGTCGTAGAATGAAACATTACCAACCTCTTTACTCATTCCCAAGTATGCTACCATTGCATAAGCTTGTTTTGTGATTTTCTCAAGATCGCTCAAGGCTCCAGTGGAGATCTTGCCGTTAATAATCTCTTCGGCAACTCGTCCTCCAAGTGTTGCTGCCATCTCTTCCATCATCTGCTCAGTAGTTGTAATCTGTCTCTCCTCTGGTAGATACCAAGCTGCGCCTAATGATCTACCTCTTGGGATGATTGTCACTTTAAGCAGCGGATTTGCATTTGGAAGCATCCAGCTTACTGTTGCGTGTCCTGCTTCGTGGTAAGCTATGGTCTTCTTCTCGTTAATAGAGATGATTTTACTCTTTCTCTCTAATCCTCCGATTATTCTATCTACAGCATCCAGGAAGTCTTGCTTATCAATCACTTGTTTGTTTTTGCGTGCTGCAATTAGTGCTGCTTCGTTACAAACATTTGCAATGTCTGCTCCTGAGAATCCAGGTGTCTGTTTTGCAAGGAATTCAATATTAAATCCCTCTACAAGTTTTAAATTCTTTAAATGAACTCCAAAGATTTCTACGCGCTCTTTCAGCTCTGGCAGGTCTACATGAATCTGTCTGTCGAATCTACCAGCTCTCATTAGGGCTTTATCTAAGATGTCAGCTCTGTTAGTGGCAGCAAGGATAATTACTCCTGAATTTGATCCAAATCCATCCATCTCGGTAAGGAGCTGGTTTAGAGTGTTTTCTCTTTCGTCGTTAGAAGAGAAACCTGCGTTTTTACTTCTCGCTCTACCTACTGCGTCTATCTCATCAATGAATACGATACATGGAGCCTTCTCTTTTGCCTGACGGAATAGGTCTCTCACTCTTGAAGCTCCAACACCAACAAACATCTCAACAAAGTCAGAACCTGAAATAGAGAAGAATGGCACATCTGCCTCGCCTGCAACGGCTTTTGCAAGAAGCGTTTTACCAGTACCTGGAGGGCCTACTAGTAGTGCTCCTTTTGGTATTTTTCCCCCTAGATTTGTGTATTTTTTTGGATTTTTCAGAAAATCAACGATCTCCATTACCTCCACTTTAGCCTCTTCTAATCCTGCTACATCTTTAAAGGTCACTTTGGTATTATTGTCCTTATCGAAAAGCTTGGCTTGTGACTTACCAACAGAGAAGATTCCTCCACCGCCTTGTCCACCTCCCATGCCTTTTTGCATTCTTCTAAACATGAAGAACCATAATGCAATTAATATCAAAGGAAATAATAACCAATCTACTATTCTTCCAAGATAGTTAGTCCTCTCTTCTGTCTCTACAGCGAATCTTTTGTTGATTGGGAGTTGATTTCTTGCGATATCAAATTGCTCTTCGGAATTGAAATTGGCTGAAACGATAAAGTAAAACTGTGGGCTGACTTTTGGTGTCTTCCCTCCAAATTTGTTTTTGTATTTTACGATACTGTCCTTTTTAATGTAAACCTCTGCTCTGTTGAGATTCGTCACGAACACTATCTTCTCAACATCACCATTAGTTATCATCTTCTCTTTAACCTCTATCCATTCGGTTTTAACAGGTTCGCCACCATCATAAGTAAACCACATGAATGCAATACCACCCAAAAGGATGACATAAATCCACATTACATTAAACAAGGGTTTAAAGATGTTCTTCTTATTATTCGGTTTATTGTTGTTTGCTGGTTCTTCCATATTAAGTATTTAGTCTTGGTAAGTTGTTTTTTCGGCATCAGCCCATAAATCTTCCAATCTGTAGAATTGTCTGTATTCAGTTTGGAAAACATGAACTACAATATTGCCGTAATCTATTATAATCCAAAATGCATTCTCTTTTCCTTGCATTCTGATTACTTTTCTGTTGCACTCTTTATACATCATCTCCTCAACATTGTCGGCAATAGCCATTACTTGAGGTCTAGAATCGGCATGGCAGATTACAAAATAGTCGCAAATTGCAGTACCAATTTTTGAAAGGTCTAGAGAACAAACTCCTTGTGCCTTTTTGTCTAGCATTGCATCAGTAATGCATTTGATATCTTTTTTATCTTCCGCCTCTTTTTCAGAAGCTGAGTTTGCTACTTGCTTCTCTAAAGTGATCGCTGTTTTTTCTAAAGTTATCTCTTGTGTCTCTGATTCTACTGCTTTTGATTTTTTTACAGGAGCTTTTCTTGTCTTTTTCTCCTTTATTTCCGAAACAGTCTCAACTGTCTCTTTTTTTGTTGTTTTCTTAATTGGCACTTCTGTCAGTTTTTAGTTATATTTTTATATGTTGCAAATTTACTGCAATTTTGTTGCCAATAAAAATAAATATAGATGGCACAAGTCATAAATTGGTTTGATACGATTGATTCTACAAATAATGAGGCTCTTAGGCAGGTTGAAGCAGCACATGACATGTCTGTTTTTGCTGCAAAATTTCAGACAAATGGTCGTGGACAAAAGGGAAATTCTTGGGAAAGTGCTGCAGGTAAGAATTTAACTTTTTCTATTCTACTTAAGCCTACTTTTATACCTATTGAAAGACAATTCCTTATATCTCAAATGGTTGCACTTGGAATTTTAGACTATTTGTCTAAAAATAGGATCTCTGCTAAAATCAAGTGGCCGAATGATATTTATGTTGAAAATAATAAAATTTGTGGAATTTTAATCGAACATCATATTTGTGGTGCCAATTTGTCAGCATCAATTATTGGAATTGGATTAAATGTAAACCAAAAGATCTTTCATTCTGATGCACCTAATCCTTACTCGATGTATATTGCTGATGGTCTTGAGCGCAATTTGGAGGTAGAATTAGAGTCGTTGGTCGGCCATATTTTTGAATTCTACACAAAATTGAAATCTGAATCTTGCTTTGCTCATGAAATGGAAAAAAACTATCATGAAAATCTATATCGTCTTAATGAGTTTCACGAGTATGAGATGGCAAATGATCAGAGACGAATAAAAGCTAAGATTATTGGTGTAAATCAATATGCTTGTCTATTACTCGAGACGGAGGATGGTGAAGTAAATAACTATGCCTTTAAAGAGATTAAGTATATTCTTTAGGTTTTTTCTCAATCTTCTAGTGCATACCTAGATGTTTTTCTTAACGCTCGTCTCCTCTGTTTTTCGGGGCTTGCGGATCTCCTCGCTTTGCTCGTCGGTAAGTCCTCAGCCTTTTCCGAAAAACCTGTCGTCGTCTCGCTAAAAAACATACGGAATGTACTATAAGATTGTTGGTTATATGTTTTTTACATCAATAATACCTTTATCTACAAAGTTTTATTATCAAAAAGAATAAGAGTGTATAAATTTAAATAGAAGTAGACGGAAGTAAAATAGAAGACAAAGGGCAACTAAAATCTATTTTAGTCACCCTTTATTAAGTTTTAATTTAAAATTACTGTCAGTTATTATTATTGTCAGTATTTAAATATAGTACTAGACTGTGAGGTCTTTAAGTTGTTTGATTGCCTCTTTTGGGTTTTGAGCTGAGAAGACAGTGTTTCCTGCTACTAGAATGTTTGCTCCAGCTTTAACTAGCTGTCTTGCATTCTCTTGGTTTACACCTCCATCTACCTCAATAAGACAATTAGGAGATTTTTGCAGAATAAGATCTTTAAGTGTCTCAACTTTTGAAATTGTATTTTCGATAAATGACTGTCCTCCGAATCCTGGGTTAACAGACATCAAGAGTACAAAATCAGCATCTTGAATTATATCGGAGAGAAGATGGACTGGAGTGTGAGGGTTTAACGCAACTCCTGCTTTCATCCCAAGATTTTTAATTCTCTGAAGCGATCTATGAAGGTGAGTACACGCCTCGTAGTGAACGCTTAGATATTCTACACCAACCTCTTTGAAATTATCGAAATATCTGTCTGGATCTACAATCATAAGGTGGGCATCCATTGGCTTTTTCGCTAACTTGGAAATGGCCTTTATTACTGGAAATCCGTATGAGATATTTGGGACAAAAAGACCATCCATGATGTCGAGATGAAAAAGATCAGCCTCGCTCTCATTGACCATCTTGATATCATCGCCAAGATTTGCAAAGTTGGCAGACAACATTGAGGGTGCTATCAAAAGTGACATTATTTTACTCTTTTAAGGATATCAATAAGTAGTTTCCAAAACTTATCTACAGTCGAGATTTCAAGTCTTTCTCCCGGAGCGTGAACACCTCTAAGTGTAGGTCCAAATGAGATCATATCAAGATCTGGATATGTGTCTAGAAACAGACCACACTCAAGACCAGCATGAATTGCTCTAACAACAGGTTCTGTTCCGAAAAGCTCTTTATATGATTCTCTTCCAACTATCAGAAGTTTTGAATTCAGATTTGGTTTCCATCCTGGATATTGAGATTCATGAGTAACCTTTGCTCCAGCTAAACGGAAGAGAGCCTCCATTCTGTTTGCAGAGTTGAATCTAGCACTGTTTAGTGAGCTCCTTTGGCTTGTGCAGACGGTTATCACGCACTTATCCTCATCCATTTTAATTGATGCAAGATTAGTAGACGTTTCAACAAAGTTTTCAATATCTTGACTCATAGCTAGAACACCATGGAGAGATGCATTAAGAGCCAAAATAAGTTTGTCAGCAACACTCTTTTCAATGCAATTACCATTAAAATCTGCACTCTCAATAGATCCACCTAAGTTTGGTTCGCTTACAGAGTATTCAGCCTTCATGTCGGCAAGAAGTTCAGAAAACATTTGAGTAGCCTCTGCCTTTTTACCAGAAGGGATTGCAATTATTGCAACTGCCTCTCTAGCGATTGCATTTCTTTTATTTCCACCATCAATTTTGCAAAGATCTAATCCAAATTTTTCATTAATTAGAAATAGATATCTCGCAAGTAGTTGATTTGCGTTTGCTCTGTTTTTATTTATATCGTCTCCACTATGACCACCTGTAAGACCAAAATATTTAACTTTTAATATCTCCTTATCGCCCGATAATTTATATGGAGAGTATTCAAATCTAGCTGTAGTATCAATTCCTCCAGCACAGCCGATGAAGATCTCTCCTTCATCTTCTGAATCTAGATTGATTAAATATTTTCCAGTAATAAAACCAGGTTTTAGAGACATTGCACCAGTAAGACCAGTCTCTTCGTCAACTGTAAATAGAGCCTCAATCTTTGGAAGCTTTAATATTTTGTCATCTAGGATTGCAAGCTGAGCAGCTATTCCTATTCCACAATCGGCTCCGAGGGTTGTCTCTTTCGCAATCATCCATCCATCTTCGATCACATAGTTTATTGGATCCGTATCGAAATTGTGATTGCTATCGCTGTTTTTCTCGCACACCATGTCGGAGTGGCTTTGTAAAATTACAGTTGGAGCTGTTTCGTAACCTTCAGATGCAGGGCGAATAATTAATACATTTCCAGCTTCGTCTGTCTTACATTCAAGAGACCTCTCTTGAGCAAATTTTTGTAAATAGGCTATAATTTTTTCCTCGTGCTTTGATTCTCTAGGAATCTTGCAAATTTCTCCGAAGAAATTAAATACTGATTGTGGTTCCATGTCTAATTTGTTTTTAGTTGTTTCTCGATCTCAACAACATATTTTTTAAACATACGATCAGTGTCCATGAGGTCCTTTACAGTATTGTAAGCGTGAAGAACAGTTGCATGGTCGCGTCCGCCTATTTGGGAACCGATTGTTGCGAGTGAGTTATTTGTGTGATTTCTACTTAGATACATTGCGATTTGCCTTGCTTGTACCAACTCTCTCTTTCTTGAAGCCGAGAGGAACATTTCAGGTGTGATTTTAAAATAATCGCAAACTACTTTTTGTATCCTTCCTATAGATATTTCTACTTTATTTTTACTTATCAGTTTGTCTACAAGATTTTCGGCTAGTTCGAGTGTAATCTTTCTGTTGTTAAGAGTTGCTTGAGCTAAAAGAGAGACAAGTGTCCCCTCGATTTCACGCACGTTGTTTGAAACTCTTGATGCAATGAAAGAGATTACATCCTCGGGAAGCTCTATTCCATCATTGTAGCTTTTAGCTTTTAGGATTGCAATCCTTGTTGCGTAATCGGGTTGATTTAACTCAGCAGAGAGACCCCATTTAAATCTAGACAACAGCCTTTGCTCCAAATCTTGAAGATCGGCAGGAGATTTATCTGATGTTAAGATAAGTTGTTTCCCTTGATTATGCAGATGGCTGAATATGTGAAAGAAAGCATTTTGAGTACCAGCTTTTCCTGCAAACTCCTGAACATCATCGATTATTAGTACATCGATCATCTGATAGAAGTGTAGAAAGTCAGTAAGTTGGTTCTTAACATTTACAGCATCCATAAACTGCATTTGGAATCTGTTTGCACTTACATACAAAACTATTTTCTCTGGAAATCTCTCTTTAATTTCGATACCAATAGCTTGCGCTAAGTGCGTCTTTCCTAAACCTGAACCTCCATGAAGAAATAGAGGGTTAAAGGCGTTTCTTCCAGGATTTTGTGAAATATTCATCCCTGCAGATCGTGCAAGTCTATTGCATTCACCCTCAATGAAATTATTAAAATTATAATTTGGATTGAGTTGAGGGTCAATCTGTAGTGGTTTAAGTCCTGGAATTACAAATGGATTGGCAATATTAGGCTGGTTCGGAAATGGAACCGGCTTATTTTTTATCTCTTGTGTTGTCTGTTGAGGTACAGTGACAGTCTCACCGCCTGAAACAACCCTTACGCTATACTCAAGTTTGGCCTCCTTTCCAAGCTCTCTTCTGAGAGCCTTGCTTAAAAGATCTACAAAATGTTCCTCAATGTATTCCCTGAAAAAATGGGATGGTACCTCGATCGTGAGGACCGAACCGTTAAGTCTGACAGCCTTAATCGGTTCAAACCATGTTTTGAAACTCTGTGGATGGATGATGTCACGAACTATTTGGAGACAACTATTCCACACGAGTTTATGATCTTGTTCTGTCATGATGTGATTGCTTGAAGTAATAGGTAAGATTGTATTACAAAAATGATGATAAAATTTTTAAAAAAAAATAATTTTTCTATTGTTTTTTTCTAAATTTTTTCCATATACTAATACTCAGGCAATTTAAACAAAATAAATTTTAAATATCAGAAATTTAGTTTTTTAGAAATAAAATAAATTTTTAAAATACAGAAATTTTTATATATTTCTTCGGATTTTTGTTGATGTTTCCGACTAAACTATCGAGTTGTTTGACGAGTGAATTTATTTGGTTGTGTAAAGTGTCGGATAACATGAGTTTACCTATTGATCCATTCGGGTCTTGTAGTTTTGTTAAGAGTGATTTAGCCGCATTTACCGTACCTGCAATGTCTGCTTGTTTTAGAGAGTCTGAGATATCAGCGAAATTTTTCATTCCTCTCTTAATGTTTTCGCTCTCTCCAGAGAGTGATGCGGATAATTTATCTAGATTGTCAATTATCGCAGATATTTGAGGATCTTTCTTTTTGATAGTTCCTGAAATACTGTTCATGTTCTCTAATGTCTTTCTTAAATTAGCTAGACTTGCTGCAATGTTCGCCTTCGCTTTATCGTCCATCATCTCGTTGATGTTTGTGAAGGTTGTATTCATATTAGCTATTAGATCCTCTGCCTGTTTTTTTAAAGGGACAAGCTCTTGTGTTATCATATTCATCAATCCAGGTTCCGAAGATGCAAGCAATGTATCTTTATCCTGTAAATGAAGATTACTGTTTCCTATATTGATTCTTACAGCCTTACCTCCGAGAAGGTCGGAGCTATAAATTTCTGCTACCGAGTTATCTGCTATTACGTAGTCAGATTTAACTTTCAGTTCTACAAGAAAGTAGTCTTCTTGTTGGATATACTTTATTTTTTCAACAGTCCCTACTTTGAGTCCCCTTATATATACAGGACCTGTTGGAGCTAGTCCTTCTACATTTTCATAAATCACAAAATAGGTATTCTGTTTGCTAAAAAGGTCTCGTCCTTTTAGGTAATTAATTAGGATAAAAATTGACGAAAGGGTAATAATTGCAAAAAGACCTATTTTCTGTTCTCTGGTAATTTTTAATTTCATTCTTCGTTATTTTACATTGTATAAAGGAGTTATTTTTTCTCCCTCGATTTTGATAATGAAGGCTTGAGGAAAATGTCTTCTTACCTCAACTAGCTCTCTCTTGGCTTCGTCGAGAGAGTTATATTCTCCCACATGATATTTATAGAAGCCATCTTTAAAGATATATTTTGTTTTGTATCCTTTAAATTCCTTTGAATTGCCAGACAACTGTCTATTAGAAGCAAAGATCTGGATTCTGAAATGAAGTTCTGAATTAGATTTGTCTGTTGCTGTGATAACTGTTGTAGCTGGAGGAGTGCTAGCAGCCACTGTTGTCGCGGTTGTACCTGTAGTTTTGGTTGTTGTGGTGGCTTTTTTGTCAGAATTCAATGTCTCCTTGATTTTCGACTTGACATCGTCAATATTCTTTTCTGTCTTTAGCTTACTCTCTTCTGCTTTAATTTTGCTATCTTGAGTATTGGTGTCCTTTATCGGAGCAACAACTGGTGTTGCCACAGCGACCTGGTTTTGTTCCGGTTTTGTAGTTACATAATCTGTAACTGTAGTTTTTTCATATTGAGCTTTGTAGTCTTCAAATGCTTTGAATAGGTTGTAAGCAAAGTCAACATGAGACTCCTTGTTCCCTAGATATCGAAGGTCATTGCTGTTTGAGATAAATCCAAGTTCAACTAATACAGATGGCATTGTAGTTTTCCATAATACAAGAAGAGCGCCCTGTTTTATTCCTCGGTTTTCTGTGATTGGACCTTTTCCAAGTTGATTTTGAATACTTGAAGCTAACAAAAGACTCTGCTCCAAATGGGAGTTTTGAAGGAGACTGAAAATTATATAAGATTCAGGAACATTTGGATCGAACCCTTCATATTTTGAACTATAGTCTTCACCCTCGAGTACAACAACCGAGTTCTCTAATTTACAAACTTCTAAGTTTGAGTTAGACTTATCCATTCCCATCACGAAAGTTTCACTTCCCGACGCCGAACGCGCTCGAGCAGAGTTGACGTGAATTGAAATAAATAGGTCAGCTTTATTTTTATTTGCAATTTCTGTCCTCTTATCTAATGGTATAAAGACATCAGTTTTCCTAGTATAGATAACATCGATGTTTGGATATTTTACTTTTATCATGCTGCCTAGCCTCAGTGCGACAGAAAGGGTGATGTCCTTTTCTGCAAATCTTCTGTCCGGGCTTACCGCGCCCGGGTCTTTGCCTCCATGTCCTGCGTCGATTACAACTCTCTGTATTCTACCCGCCGACTGAGCTTTACATGGGATTGCAGATGCAATCAGTAAAGAAAAAATGATGAAAATTATTTTTGGCTGCATTTTTGTTGTTATTTATGTTAACTTTGCGTACTGCAAAAGTAGTAATAATTTTATTTAAATAGTTAAGCCACTTTGGTCCCGAAAAGAATCTCCACATACTTTTCGTTCTTTTTTGTACTGACAATCATTGTCGGTAGCTCTTTTTCACTGCACGGACAGAACGATACAACAAAGCCCAAGAGCAAAGATACGCTCAAACTTGCCGTTGACTCCCTTCGACAGAAGGATAGCTCAAAGATCAAGGGGTCTCTCACTTCGCCTGCGTTTAGCGGTGCGAAGGATTCTATCATTGAGGACTTCTCCGAAGGTAAGAGAATGATTTACTATTTTGGAGATGTGACTGTTAAGTACGACAATCTTGAGATGAAGGCTGCATATATGGCCTACGACGTAGAGAAGAAGACAGTTTTCGCCAGAGGACAGAAGGATACAGCTGGAGTGCTTCAAGGCAAACCAGAGATGAGTGAGGGTGGAAAGACTTATACTATGGAGGAGGTTACCTATAACTTCGAATCTAAGAAAGCTCAGATTAAAAATATGATAACGCAAGAGGCCGAAGGGTTTCTTCATGGTCATAAATTGAAGAAGATGGCAGACAATTCTGTCAACATTTCTGATGGAAAGTATACAGCCTGTGATTTAGATCATCCACACTACTATTTAAAGATGCCTGTTGCTAAGGTTGTTACGGGAGAAAATCCAGTAACTGTTTTTGGCCCAGCATATTTTGTCTTAGAAGATGTCCCAACTCCTTTTGCTCTTCCATTTGGATTTGTACCTAAACAGAGCACTAGATCGGGTGGATTACTTATTCCTTCTTATGGAGAGGAGCTGTCTAGAGGATTTTTTCTTCAAGGACTGGGATATTATTTCGTATTAGGAGATAATTTTGATGCTTCAATAACAACAGATATATACTCATTGGGATCGTGGAACATGAAGGCAACTTCGCGTTATAAAAAGAGGTACCGCTATTCTGGCGATTTGAATTTTAATTTTTCAAATAATCAAGTAGGAGAGAGAGGTGGTGCAGACTTTTTCCAATCTAAGGATTTTTCTGTGCAATGGAGCCACTCAATGGATGCAAAGGCAAGACCTGGTACAACATTCAGAGCAAGTGTAAACTTCTCCTCGCCACTTAATAATAGATTCAACAATTACAATAATATTCAAAGTTCTCTCCAAAATCAGATATCATCATCAATCTCTTATTCAAGGACATGGGCTGGAACACCGTTTTCGTTCTCAACTAATGCCTTGCATAGTCAGAACTCTCTTGACAGCTCTTATGCAATAACTTTCCCAAATATTACATTTGTTGCAAATAATATTAAGCCATTTAAACGTACAGGGGGGACAGAGAGATTTTACGAAAAATTTGCATTCAGCTACAATACAACTTTAGAAAATAAAATCAACTTTAAAGCTAAAGAGGTAGGTCAACCCGATTTCTTGTCGAAATTCAGAAGCGGAATGAAGCACTCTTTTAGCATCACCCTTCCTGACTTTAGTCTTTTAAAATACTTGAAATTTGTACCATCTGTTAACTATGGCATGAATTGGTATTTCCAAAAGAGTGAGAAGGTATATAATTCTCAAAAAAATATTGTTGAAGATAAGTACTCCGACTTGTTTAAACACTTTGGAGTTACTCAGGACTTTTCTGCAGCCCTTTCTGCAAATACAACTGTATATGGTATTTACGATTTCGGCAAAAAGTGGAAACTTAGAAAAATAAGACACTTGATGAAGCCTTCGGTGAGTTTTGCATTTCGTCCCGAAATGGCTACTCCATGGAATGGGTATACAAATTACTCATATATTGATAACAATGGTGTTCAGCATGTGATTGAGTATAACAAGTATCAAGGACAACTATATGCTCCACCTTCTAGAGGCAGATCTGCAGCAATTGGATTTTCACTTGGCAATAATGTTGAGGCAAAAATAAGAGATGAGAACGATACTACAACAGGTGAGTCGGTTTTGAAATTAATAGATAATTTATCAATTGGTGGCTCATATAACTTTATTGCTGACTCATTGAATTTGTCTAACATTAATATAAGTATGAATACTACAATCTTTGGAAAATTAGGATTGAGTGCTAATGCGGTGTTAGACCCTTATGCTGTGGATGGCAGAGGTAGAAAAATAAATCAGTTCAATATAGCTCAGAAGGGCGGTCTCAATTTAGCCAGACTTGTGAACGCAAGTGTCTCTTTCTCTTATCAATTGGGGGGTGAGGCGAAGAGCGGAAAGGGTAATACAGGGCAAAACAGCTCACAGCAAGGACAACAAGGAGGAGGGAAAGGTAGCCCAGGGCCAATGGGAGGAGTTAAGACAGAGCAGATGGACTATACAAAAGTCTATTATCACCCAGTTACTGGTGAATATATCCCTGGAGGTTGGGTATATTATCTTGAACCAAATTACTCTTGGTCTGTTAATCTAAATTATAACTACTCCTACGGAAGATCATATCTTTATGCCAACGAACGTCTGCAGACAGTTCATAATCATATGCAGACTTTGGGTGTTGCCGCTCAGGTTCGATTTACAAAGGCCTTAAACATGAACCTGAACACAGGTATCGACATGATGAAAATGACTTTGACAACTACGCAGCTGAGTGCAACATACGACCTTCACTGTTTCCAAATTTCTGTTTCATGGGTACCAAGTGGTCAGTGGCAAAGCTGGAGTTTCAGAATTAATGCGAAAGCATCTGCCCTTGCCGATCTGTTACAATTCAAAAAGAATGCAAGTTACTGGGATAACTAAATTAATAACAAATACATAACTATGAGTAAGCGAATTATTGCAAGTCCTAAGGCTCCAAAGGCTGTAGGACCGTATAGTCAAGCTGTTGAAGCTAATGGAACCCTTTACGTTTCCGGACAATTACCAATTGATGCAAATACAGGAGAGTTTGTTCCTGGCGGTGTTAAGGAGCAACTAGATCAAATTTTTAAAAATATCGGTTATATTTTGGAAGAGGCCGGTTACGGATTTGAACATGTTGTAAAAAGCACTGTATATCTTACAGATATGAAAGACTTTGCAGTATTGAATGAGGTTTACTCACAATATTACAAAGAACCATATCCTGCAAGAGTTGCTTATGCAGTTGCAGCATTACCAAAGAATGCTTTAGCAGAGGTTGATGTTATCGCGGTTAAGTAATTAAAAAAGTGGATTATATCCACTTTTTTTGCTAAATGCAATTTAATTTTTAACTTTGTGACACTATCACGATTTTCTTTTCAGATAATCTTATACCCCCACCAAACAAAACCCGATGTACGACATAATTGAATTGAGCAAGAAAAGTCAGGATGACTTGATTGCAATTGCGACTGAGCTTAATATAAGCAAGCCGAAAAATTTCTCGAAAGAGGAGCTTGTCTATAAAATTTTAGATGAGCAAGCTATACAGGGGATCAATAGTCCAAGGCCTATGCGAAAAAGGATTGACCAACCTAAAAAGGTTGTCTTAAATGTAAAAGGCGATAAAATGACTACTGAATCAAATATTAAGCAGCCAGCTATTAAAGAGCTTCCTGATCTGAATAAACCAAAACCCCAAAATCTGCCGCCTAAGCCACAGAATCAACAGCCTAAACCGCTGAATCAACAACCAAAGCCGCAGATTAATATAGTTGATGAGGTTCCAACAGAGCAACTACCTGTTATTCCTGCACCGGCACAATCTGTGCCAGCTCCGCAAAATGCTCCTGTTTTGCCACCTCAGAAGCAGATGAAAAAGAGGGGACCAAAGAAAAAACAACATGGAGATAAATTGGTTACTCCAGAAGTTGATGTTCAAGAACAACCAATAGTTGTTCCAGTTCAAGATGTAATTGAATCAGTTCCGGTTGCTGTACAACAGACCGAGGAGATTACACCAAAAGCGGAACAAGAAAAAAATATACAATCTGAAAAGAGAGAGCACAATAATAAGAATCAACAAAAAAAGCTCTTTAGACAAAATCGACCAAATCGAAACTCCGATCAAAATACAGATCAAGAACAATTAACATCGGGTGATCAAAATCTGTTTAGTGAGTCTGGTCGTGATTCTGAAAATAAGGTAGAAGAGTCTGCAAATCAATCGCAAGCAGAGCCTCACTTCGAGAAGAAACAAAAAGAAAATAAACCAAAAATTGAGTTTGAAGGTGTTGTTGAGGCAACAGGAGTTTTAGAGATCATGCCAGACGGTTACGGCTTCTTGAGATCTTCGGATTATAATTACCTAAACTCACCAGACGATATATATCTTTCTCAATCTCAGATAAAACTGTATGGTCTTAAAACGGGTGATACCTTAGTAGGGGAGATCCGTCCTCCAAAAGAGGGAGACAAATATTTCCCTCTTGTAAAGGTTAACCAAATCAATGGACGAAGTCCTGAATTTATCCGCGACAGAGTTCCATTCGACTTCTTAACTCCACTATTCCCAGAGGAGAAATTCGATATCACATCTAACGGACATAATAATTTATCAACAAGAATCGTAGATCTATTTGCCCCAATTGGCAAAGGTCAAAGAGGTCTGATTGTCGCTCAACCAAAAACTGGTAAAACAATGTTGCTTAAGGCGATTGCTAATGCGATTGCTGATAACCATCCTGAGGTTTATATGATTGTCCTTTTAATTGATGAGCGTCCAGAAGAGGTTACTGATATGGCAAGAAGTGTAAGAGCAGAAGTTGTTGCCTCTACATTTGATGAGCCAGCAGAGAGACATGTGAAAGTTGCTAATATTGTTCTTGAGAAAGCCAAGAGATTGGTGGAGTGTGGTCACGATGTTGTGATTCTACTTGACTCAATTACTCGTTTAGCACGAGCATTTAATACTGTTCAACCTGCATCGGGAAAAGTATTGAGTGGAGGTGTGGATGCAAATGCACTTCACAAGCCAAAAAGATTTTTCGGAGCTGCACGTAATATTGAAAATGGAGGTTCTTTAACTATTCTTGCTACAGCTCTAACAGAGACTGGATCAAAAATGGATGAGGTAATTTTTGAGGAGTTCAAGGGTACAGGTAATATGGAGCTTCAGTTAGACCGCAAGCTTTCTAATAAACGTCTATTCCCAGCTGTAGATGTTACTCTCAGCAGTACTCGTCGCGACGATCTTCTATTCGATAAGGAGACACTAAATAGAATTTGGATTTTAAGAAATTATCTTGCAGATATGAACTCTCTAGAAGCAATGGACTTTATGAAGACTAGACTTCAAAGGACAGAATCGAATCAAGAGTTTCTGATCTCAATGAACGGAGAGTAAATAAGTTTTTATAAAAAATATAAAAAAAGAACGGCTTAATTTTTAAACCGTTCTTTTTATTTTTAGATTAATCAAGATTTAAAGCAGGAGTTTAAAATCCTATTAAATAGACTGCTAAGCCGACTATTAAGCCTATGAGCATGTTTATCAATTTGGCTTTAAAAAAGCTGCTTTTGCTTTCTGCTAGCAGAGGTAGGGCTGTGTGGCCATCTTGAACAATTGAACTAGCTAATAACACACTAAATGGAACTAATCCGCCTGCGAAAAGGGTTATAAATACCATATGAGGACCAGACTCTGGAATCAGTCCAATTACAACTGCCAATAAAATCATGAAGACGATATTGTCGCGCATCCAGTGCTCTATATCTAGATATTGAATACCAAATTGTAATACGAGTAGAGCTCCAAATGTCCATAAAAAGATGGATTTTAGATGTTTCTTTACTACATGATTCCAAAGATGTTCTTTGATAAAGTGTTCGTTTGCAGATAATGTAAGATAAAGTGTTATAAGGCTTATAAATGCAAATATCAGGTTCAACCACCTTTCGCTAAAGATATTAAGATGGCCATGCTCATCTATTGCTGAGTGAGCATCTTCGGCAGTATGGTTGTGATTATCTGTTGTTGCAGTATGGTTGTGATTGTCTGCAGCAGTATGATCGTGATTATCAGTTGTTGCAGCATGGTTCTGGTTGTTAGATGTTTGTGGGTTTGTGGTGGAAGAGTCTTCAGTTGCGCACTCTTCGTTTCCACAGCCTGTACATTCGTGAGCGACTAATTCAGTAGTAGTGGCTTGTTTCGCAATTCCATGATCGTGACCATCGCCCTCAGCGTGTTTGTGCTCAAGGAGACCAAGTACAACAGCTGTAATGAACAAAGAGATACCAATAACTATAAGGAGCCTCTCTTTCGACATTGTACGAAGATTATTCTTTATCCCATTCCCGAATACTGGAGATTTTTTAGTCTCACAACAGTTTTCGTGTAGTTCGTAGTGTTCAGGCTCAAATGGAGTTGGGACTTTTTTGAAGATTTTGTCAACTATAATTCCTGCAACGATTGCAATTACAATTAATATGATGAACAAAATTACAGCCGTCTTTGGAATCATTGCCATTAAGACAAATGCTTCATCGCCCGAAGAGGCAATCATCATCGCGACTAATGCCCCAAAGCTAAGAAGGTTATGGGTAAACAATGAAACGACCGCAAATCCTCCAATACAACCAGGTATCATCCCTAGCAGGGTGGCTACTAATACCTGTCTGACTGGTGATTTTTTTAATTTTTTGAAAGAATTTCCATGAGAGTGAATATTGACATACTCAATGAGTAACATCATTATCATTACAAGCCCAGTTATCAGAACTGCGTTCTTGAGGGCTTCGGTGAAAATTACCATATTTTCTATAAGTTGTTGAATTTGTTAATCAATTCGCCGGCAGCAATGAACGAGCCTTTCTCGCCATTAAGTACTTTCTTTTCGTATTCCGGAAGAATATCTTGTATTAACGGATTATCATAAAATTTGTTCTTTAGCTCTTCGTTGATTGTTTCGTACATCCAAAAGCGAGCTTGCTCTCTTCTTTTATGTTCATAATAGCCATTGCCTTGAACAAGAGTGAAGTACTCTTCAATTTTATCTAAAATCTCTTTTAATCCATGTCTTGTGACTGCAGAAGATGTCATTGCTGTTGGCACCCAAGTTGAGTCAGTAGGAGGAAATAGATGCAGTGCGTTTGTATAAAGTGCTTGTGCTAAAGTGGCTTTGTCGACATTTGTTCCGTCTGCCTTTGTAATTGCTATTAGGTCGGACATCTCCATGATACCTCTTTTTATGCCTTGAAGTTCATCGCCAGCACCTGATAACATTAGTAGCAGGAAGAAGTCTGTCATTGAGTGAACAGCTGTCTCCGACTGACCGACACCAACAGTCTCAACAAAGATGTAGTCGAAACCGGCAGCTTCGCAAAGAACGATACTCTCTCTGGTCTTTCTGGCAACGCCTCCTAACGACCCTGCACTCGGGCTTGGTCGGATGAATGCATTAGGATCGTTACAAAGAGTCTCCATTCTTGTTTTATCTCCAAGAATTGACCCTTTGCTCTTTTCGCTACTTGGATCAATCGCAAGTACAGCAAGCTTGTGGCCTGTTGTTGTTATCAATCCTCCAAAGGCTTCGATAAATGTACTTTTTCCAGCACCTGGAACACCTGTAATTCCTATTCTTTTTGAGCGAACTCCATAAGGAATACATGCCTCTATTACCTTTTGAGCCATTGCTCTGTGATCGCTTCTTGAGCTCTCTATCAGGGTAATAGCTTGGCTTAATATGGTTCTGTTGCCTGCAAGTATGCCGTCAACATATTCTGCCACGGAAAACTCTTTAACTCTATTTTTTTTGAAAAAATTAGTAATGTATGGATTCACTATTGGAGGTTGTTCAATTCCCTCATTCACTATCAATGCGCTATCTTTTGAACTGTCAATCATGATTTTTACTATTTAATTATTCCCGATAAAACAAGATTCATTGCTGGTCTGGCTGGTGAATTTGTAATAAGCGTCAAGATATAGGCCTTCTCTCCGACGTCGCCTGTTGAATCAACAACAACTGAAATCTTGCCATTTGCTCCGGGTTTTATTGTAGATGGGTATTTTGCACTAATGCCTTTTTCGCTGTAATCAACTTTATAAATTAATAAGTCGCGTCTGCCTAAGTTTTTGATTTCAAAGTCACAAATGATTTTTTCACCCTTTTTCTTAAAATCAAAGTCATATGTGCTAAATGTAGCCATTGGCAGCGGTGCGTTATCTATTTGCTCTTTTGATAAAGCTGCAAAATTGTCGCGTATACTTGCTTCAATGATCAATTTTTTCCCTTTTTGAACTTGACCGTCAACTGTTATTTCTGCAGAATAAATGGTCTGCCCCCAATTTTTACTCCCTTTTGTGTCGATCTCTACTCTAACTTCGGCAGTTTTGCCTGGAGCAACTTTTTGAGGGGTAACTGAGATTTTGAGACCAGGAGTGATATTTGTGAAACCGATTGAAGCAGGACGTGATGAAAGGTTTGCAACTTCTGTGATATCAACTTTTGAAGATCCTTGCGCTATTTGTCCAATATTGAAGTTTAGTTTACGAAAACCTGCAGCTCCAATTGATTCTGGAAATAATTGTTTTACACTCTTTGGTTTGTCGTGAACAACGCCTTTGATTCTCAATACAATAGGCTTGTTGGAGTTGGTGATATAGACTGTTAAGGATTTGTCGAAAGGATATGGCCCCTGATCATTTAGATAGGTAACTTCAATCTTTCCACTACTTCCTGGTTTGATTGGATTTTTTGTCCAAACTGGAGATGTACAACCACACGAAGAGATTACCGTCTGAATTAGAACAGGCTCTTTACTGATATTTTTAAAGGTAAACGTGTATGTGTGTTTACCTGAATTAAGCTGGATGTCACCAAAATCATGAACTAATTTGTTGAATTCTACGGGAATGAAATTGGAGTTGACTGCTTGGGCAGAAATCTGACATGCAAACCCAAAATAAATTAATATTGCAGATATTACTGATTTACATTTCATAACAGAAAATATTTTTTTGAAACTGAATTACAAAGATACAATTTGTATTTGTTCTATTCCAACCTATTTTTTATCTTTGCCACAATTAAACCAATTAAAAAACAAAAGTAATGGCTTACAAAATTTCAGAAGACTGTACTGCTTGCGGTACTTGCATTGACGAGTGTCCTGTAGAAGCTATCTCTCCAGGCGATATCTACAAAATTGATCCTAACGTATGTTCTGATTGCGGAACATGTGCAGATGTTTGTCCTGTAGGTGCTATCAGCCAGGCGTAATCTGTATTAGCAACATAAAGCAAGAGGTTGTCCGTATTGGGCAACCTCTTGTTTTTTAATTCTGAATAAATGTTTTTGTGAAAATGTTTTTAGTTGGAGTATAGACATACCGAACATAACTACTATTCGCGTTAGAGATATTGGTAATTGAAACTTCGGAATATGGGATATCTGGGTTACCCGAAGTTATATGAATGATGTCGATATTGGAGGTAAGAAAACCTGGGTTGATAGTTGTTATGCCAGTGTGTAAGATTCCTGTTCCAGCGTCGTCATGAGGTGCTTGAATAGAGTAGGAGGCTGAAATTGGAGTGGCTGGTGAGATTGATGTACAGAGTTTGATAGTCTCTGTCTGCTGCTCAATCACTCCCGAACTCAGTGTGATTTTTCTCTCAACATTAAAGAAAAGCCCAATCTCTTTGATCACATTCAATGTGCACTCAGCTTTGTATCCGCCACTATTGGTCGTTGCAATAAGTTTAACTTGTCCCTCTTTGAGAGTTGTTATCTCTCCACTTTGGTTTATTGTCGCAATTGTATTATCGGAGCAACTCCAAACAATAGTTTTGTCTGAGGCATTAGATGGTAATACTGTTGCAGTTAAAGTTAGCTTTGATCCTAAAATAGCCTCGTCACTACTCTTATTTAGCACGATTCCGCTTACAGGAACAGATAGGTCGTAAAGCTCTTGCTTGTCGACACGCCAGCCTGCCTCTTCAATTGCTGTACCTTTTAGTTTAAGCGTAACTTTGTACCAAGAGTTCCTTTCGAGGTTGAAATCATCTGTTATGTTCTTTCCAAGCCAGTAACGATATTTAACCTGTCCGCTTTTTTGACTGCTTTTATATGAAGCGTTAACTTCGAGATAAGTACACAGATTCTCTTTTCCTTGTTCTGGAGACTTGTTACTCTGACCAATCACTTGCCCCGAACATCCTTGCATGTTCTCAAAGATGTAGAGTGAGGTTTGGTCGTTATGTTGCAAATCAACTCCAATAAGGGATTTGGATATTGAAGATGAACTAATCTCCGAAATTAGTGGTTGATTGGGACCTCCAAGAGAGCAGTATTCTGGGATCTGTTTAAGAGTGATCTCGTTAAAAGTCAATTCTATATCACTGTTTAATTCGCTTAAATCAACAGCAAAAGAGATTTTTGCAGTCAATCTCTTTAGTTTAATATCTAGATTAACCCCTTTTGTAATCTCTGCTGAGATCTCACCATAAAGTGGTTGCCTGTTTTCTGAGATTTTACTTCTGTCAATCTTCCATAACCGAATCTTGTTGATGGTGTTAAAAATGGATAAATCAATAAGTTTTGAGTTGCCTAAAATAACTACTGTTTTAAAGCCAGTAGTTGTTGATATTGATGTAGTTGGTGATGTGGTGGATAGATTGTGGAATGAAATTAGTCGGCCTTCGGAATTGTAGATTGCACAAAGTAGGTTATCAATTATGTTTTCAGTTGTTGATTTTACATTGAAAAGTGTTTCGGCTGCCATATGCGGAGTAATTGTTATCTCTACACCATTATTTGTGTTGGAGTTTGTTGCCGATGGCTCCTTTGTGCAAGATATTAGTAGAAGTGCAAATGCAAACAATATGAATTTTGATGCAAAAGCTGATTTATGAGTTTTCATATTAATCGAATAGTTCTTTGTTTAAGTTATATTTTTGAATCAAAGGGTAGATCTCTGGATCAAGGTACCCTCTGTAGATAAATGATCGATCTAATTCGGTAGAATGTTTATATAGACGAACTGCCTCTTCCTCTTCCCCTTTTCTAGATTTAATCATTGATAGCATATAGTAGCTTGTAGCATCTCCCTTTTTAGTGATCAGTTCCCTAAGAATTCCCTCCGCTGCAATTGGATTCCCCTCTGA
The DNA here is from genome assembly GCA_041441455.1 of Bacteroidales bacterium. Lineage (GTDB taxonomy): Bacteria > Bacteroidota > Bacteroidia > Bacteroidales > UBA932 > JAFIHK01. The sequence continues at coordinate 19,968 of JASDTB010000102.1, read as the reverse complement.
TAATAGAGCTAATGCAGCATTTCGGTCTCTGTAGGAGAATAAAATTTTTGAAGCATTTTTATAGTCTTTAGATTTTAAATATTCAACTCCACGCATGTAGAGAGTGTCAATCTCCTTCGTATGAATAGTATCTTTAGTCATCTGTTTTTTTATAACATTAAATTCTATTGTTGCTTTTCTTAGATTAGGAAAATGGCGGAATAAGAGCTCATGATAGTCGGGCTTGATTTGTTTTAATGTGTGCTCTCTAAGATCTAAATCATTGTTTGAAAAACAGCTAAGAATTTTTTCTTTATTGATAAGAAGTGAGTCATTGCAGATAGACGACCTAAGTGACTCCCAATCTTCTGCAAGGTCTTTAATTACAATGTTTTGTTTTGAAATTTTGCCGTTCGAAATTTTAAATAAATAGTCTGCAATGGATCTCCCTCTCGAAAGAGAGAGACGCTTATTCAAAAGTAGGCTTCCTTCTGGTGATCCGCTTGCGGTTATGACCAATTTTTCTGGTAAAATCGTTGTATCGCAGAGAATTAGATTGGCAAATGAATGAATATTTTGAATCTCTCGAGTATTATCGAAGATAGTGTCGATTAGTCTGTAATCGCCAGGTTTAAATTTTATCCTAGAGATGAATGATCTTGTGTCGCGTCTGCTAATTACTCTTTTTGTGAAGACAGAGCTTGTATCAATAAAAGCGGTAAGGCTAGAGATACTGTATGAAAGAGTATCTGAACAACCAAGATTAGAGACCATTCCATAAGAATCGGTCAATGAATATTTTGTAAACAGTCTAATTTTCTTGCTATTTCGCTGTGCAGGAAGTTGTTGTTTATAGTAAAACTCAAATGACTCACCTTTTGGAACGACAGAATCTAGTCTTGCTGAATTTGACATGGGAACTTTAACATACTTTCTATACATTTTCTCCCGTTTTGCTTTTTTCTCTTCATTTCTGTCTACTAGCCATTTTTTGACATAGTGATCGAGAATCTCACGCTCCTTGATTCCATTCTCAGTGGTAAGACTATCGTCAAAACACCCATCAAGCATTCTAGATTCTGGAAGATGTCTTTGAAGAAAGATAGTAAGGTTATTTAACTCAGTATAGATTGTAAAATAGTCTGCATCATCGGGAATGATACTTTTTATATAGTTTTCAAATTTTCTGTATCCTCTGATTTGTAGGTATTTGAACTGTTTTCCGCTAATCAGGATTTTTTCAAGCTCCTTAAAGTTTAGCTCTTCGGTAATTGTTGGTTCAATAGTAAGCTGTAGTCTATCTGATATAAGCTCTTTAGGAACATTTATAACAAAATCAATATTAATCATTCCATCCCTTTCGCTGATATTGCTAGAGCGAGATGTGACCACGATTTCTGTTAGTTTTCTGCTAGCAATCATTTTTCCACTCTCTTTATCAAAAACTGCCTCACTAAAATGGAGACTCTTACCTAAAGAGTCTTTAGTTGAGAGGTTCCATCCTCTACTCTCCTTTGCAGTATAGCCCTCCTTGCGAATTTTATCAACATGAGAGATAGCGATTCGTGAGTCACTATTTCGAATCCTGTTAAAATCGTTTGCACAGGAGTTGAGTAGTATTGCGCTGATAAAGAGTAAAATATAAGAGGATTTGTACATGGCTATAAAATATAAATAATTGAAATTTTAAATTTTAATGGAGCAAAGACCGTTTTTGTATAAGAACCTAGATACTCTCCGCATCTATTTGATTCGTAGCTATCATATTTTGTAAGTAATGCTCCAATACCTGTTTCAATGTCTAAATTGAATCTCTTCGACAGCATAAAAGAGTATCCTCCACTAAAAGAGATTCCATTTCCAGATCCTTGATGACGTAACTTGTTCCATGTTGTGTTGTATTTTATAAATAGATAGTTGATAGAGACAAAGTATCCTGATTGTACATGCCATGGCCAATACCTAACTCCAGGTTGAAATGCGAAATGTCTGAATGAGACTTTATCGGAGATTCTAATTGGATTCCACGAAAGTGGAAGATGGAGAGAGAGATGCCTTGAAAGAGGTATCGCCCCTTCGATATTGACGTTTCCAATGGCAAGGCCAGCAAGGTTTAGGCCGACCCCCAATTTGGAGTCGGCTTTGATCTTACTAAAAGGGAGCGATGTTTGAATCAACACTATCAGTATGATTAGACGAATCTTCATCGTTGCTCTGAGATTTCGGTGTTTCCAATGTCAATTTGTTTCCAATCTTCTATTACTGCATTTGTAAAGGATATCGAAGAGGCGTTGACTGTAGCTGAATATTTATAAATTGTACCTCCTGAAAATCCGGTAGCAGGAGATTTTAGAACGCCAGTATATTTTCTACTGGTAAAAATCTCAGTACCTATTTTTACGTCAGCAATTATTTCAAATGGTAGATTAATTGACTCTTCTAAAGGAAGTATCACTGCACTTGAACTTAATCCAGTTATTTTAATCTCTTTCAGTTGAGATGAAATTGATTTTGATTTAACGATCTCGCCTGTTCCTAAAGTCATTACTGATAGGGTGCTATCTGGAAGGGCAATTTTTATACTTTTTAGAGCTATTCCAGTAACACCAGTTCCCTCTTTTACATTGATAGAGATGCATGCTGCTTTGTGTTCGAATAAAAATGCAACAGCTGTATTTTGGACAATGTTTTCGCTCTTTTTCGCCCACATATAGTCGATTCCATTCCGCAAGGAGCCAGAGATGCCGTCGGTAAATTGAATAGTTGGGACATTTGTCTTATTTTCAGATATAGAATAGAAATCATACTCTCCTTTTGGCATAAATAGATTGGTTTCATTGAATAGATTCCCTCCATCATCGGATATTGTAACGATTGGAGTACCTGGATATGATTTTGATGATAGTGGATTGTCTCCTGACCCATAGGCATATACGAATCCTTTGATCCCTTCATTAAAATAACTGCCAGATTTTGTCTGGATTCCAACTGATCCATTAAATGTTACACAGTAGCCAGTTGTCTGCTTTTCATCGCAGATGTCACACTCTAAATTTCCACATGAGGTAAATAGAGCTACAATCATAAAGAATAAAAACTGTTTCATAAGTGATTAATTTTCAGTTATAGGAGGAGGGGTTATAGTTGAAGATGTCCAATCTTCGATTTGTGCTCCGGTGAATGTAAGAGCAGATGCAGAGATGGTAAAATTTACAGAGTATTTAGTTCCGCCGCTATATTGTTGCGCAGGTATTGTGGCACTGTATTTTTTATTTGTCACATTATTTCCTCCGATTGTAGCATTTACATAGATTTCAACTTTAAGAGGCAGAGATGAAAGTGGTAATATTATTGAACTTCTAGAATTTCCGCTTCCAGCCATTGACTCCACTGTACTCCCAATAGCAGTTGCTGATCCAATAATTCCGTCAGCTAAAGTCATTTTAGAAGAGGTTCCTGCCGTTGGCTTGTCAATTTTGATATCTAGGACGCTCAGATTGGTAACACCTGTTCCTGCAGCTACATTAACCTGAACTAAAACTGCTCTATGTTTATAGCTAAAACTTGCAGTACCACCCTCTGCTACATTTACTGCTTTAGCCCATAGATAATCGTTTCCATTCGAAAGTTGATCGGAGGTGCCAGAGGTGAAGTTCATTGCTGGTGAACTAGAGTTGTTTAGTGAGACAGAATAGAAATCGTAAAGACCTTTAGGCAGAAAGACAGACGATGCTGGGGTTAAAATTCCTGCAGCCGTTGCTGTAGCTTCGACAGGAAGGCCTGCCATAGGTGAAGCGCTACTTAGAACAGCTCCAGAGGTATAACCGTAGATTGTAGATTTATTGGACATTGTAAATGCTGCAGTAGATTTTGTCTGCGCTCCATCCTCATACGAGGCTGAAAATTTAACACTCTCGATTGTCTCAATTTTGGAATCTTTACTACACGAAGCTGCAGAAAAGAGTAGAATAGGTAGTAGAAGTGATGTAATGTCTCTTTTTTTCATAGTGATTAATTGATTAAATGAATATTATGTTTTCGAATTCGATTTCATTCCATGGTTTTAGTGAGTATCCCGATAATACCACTCTGTTTGGAGTTAATAAAAATCTAAGATTCAAGATATTGCCAGGTAAAAGTTTTTGTTGAAGATAAAAACCAGAATAAAGGACTACTTGTGAGCCATCTTTTATAGATTCCAATTTGAACCTAAAGCGGATTAAGACGCCCTCTTTTGCTGGCACTGAAGTATATCTGACATTCTCACCCTCTCCCTTTGTCATGACATTGAAGAACTCTCCATTAACTTCAGACAGTATTGTTTGGTTGGTTCGAAGATTTGAATAAATACCGTAATCATCAGGTGGTGAAATTGATGTCTCCTTTAATGTATAATTTGAATCATCTAGGGAGCAAGAGGCTATTATGAGAGCAAATAGTGGTTTGAATCTAATATCCAGACTATTCACCCTTTTTTTTGCAACCATATATGTACTATCTGCTCTAAATAGTAGTTGTCCATTTTTTAGAGCGATTGAGTCTCCCTTAATACTGGGATATTTAGAGCCAGAAACCATTATTAACTTATAGTTTCCTGGAAAGAGAGAGAGTTTTTGATTTAAATAGAGGATACAACTATTCTGCGCCTTTGTCGTGGCTCTGTGCTCAATTTGCTGCCCATCATAGAGTACAGATAACGTACCTTTTAAATCAAGATTTAGTAAGGAATTGTCATCATTCAATTCAATAGGATATTTGCCAAAATCGGGGCAAGTACTTACATCTTCATCTATGCAGCCAAAGCAGATGATAATTGTAAAAAAGATTAGAATGTGCCTTTTGATGCAGTTTATTCTATGGTTCATTATTCTATAGTTATCGTGTTGTCAAATGTTGTCCACTCATCGATTGAAATGCCAGCTGCTATCCCTATCAATGTGTTTATTTTAATCTTGTTTGAGTTTTTTGTGAGTCCTATGAATGGTGGTTGAATAGAGCATCTAAAGATTTTAGAAGAGAAAGAGTCGCCGTTAACAATACCGCTAACATTCAGCTCAATCATTATTGCCGAAGCACAAGGAAGAATCATCAAACTTCTAGTGTTGCCGCTACCAGCAACAGAAGAGAGTGGCAGAAGTGTATGTGTACTTGTTATTCTTTGATTTGTCCGATCTAGCATAGATTCATTGCAATCTGGTAAAGTAATCTTCATCTCATTCAGAGAAATTGAAGCACCATCAATTGTTTCTACTATAATATCTAGTAAAGATGAAAGGTGTTTAAAATTTAAATGAATGTTAGTCTCCTCGAAGTTTGAATTAACTACGGCAAGCAAATAGTCTTTCCCATTTTGCAGACTTATCGCAGACTCCCCACTAATATCCAATCCATTAATTGCCTCTCCATTGGTAGAAAAAGCAGTGAATTGGTATTCTCCTAATGGTAAATAGATTGGTGCAGAGGATGTCATCTCTCCGGATGAAGCGATTGTTGTTACTGTTGTTGGCTCAATAAGTTGATTATCAATGTTCTCTTTGTTACTAATAAATAGGTTTGCTGCAAATCCAATTTCGGGGATTTGGTTTGATTTAGAATTCGTTGAACTAGAATTGTCTAAGTAACACTTGTAGAGTCGATACTCGCCTATCTTTTCTTTAGTGCAGGACCAAAGAGTAGAGAGCATGGTGAGTAGAGTAATGGAATAGATGCAGATTAAAATTATTCGTCCCTTCATAGCCTTCATTTTTTTGTAGGGCAAACATATCTCTTAGAAAAAATTTTTTAGGGCACGATTTGTACAATTTTCTTTTCAAAGAATTTTTTTACTTGATTTTAAAATCAGAATTGTAAACTGTGACCTACTTTTTTCTAACTTTACAGCCTCAATTTTAAAGAGAGATAAAAGCTATGTTGAATATTAAACTATTAAGGGAACAGCCTGAGTTTGTAATTGAAAGACTTGCTGTTAAGAACTTTGATGCAAAAGAGATCATTGAAAGAATTAACGAGATAGACAAAATACGTCGCTCCAGTCAGACTGAATTAGATTCGTTACTATCCGAGCAGAACAGCATAGCTAAGCAGATTGGAAACCTAATGAAAGAGGGAAAGAGGGAAGAGGCAGAAGCTGCAAAACAGAGAGTTGCTGATTTGAAGGAGAGATCTAAAGTAGTTGAAGCAGAAATGGTTGCTGCAGCTCAAGAGACCAATGACCTATTAGTGCAGATGCCAAATACGCCTCACTCATCTGTTCCAAAAGGTAAATCAGCCGAAGACAATCAGATAGTAAGAGAGGGAGGGGTGATTCCCACTTTGGCAAATGCTCTTCCACATTGGGAGCTTACAAAAAAATATGATATTATCGACTTTGATTTAGGAGTAAAACTTACCGGAGCAGGCTTTCCTGTGTATAAAGGCAAAGGAGCGCGCATTCAAAGAGCTCTAATTTCATATTTTCTCGATGTTAACACAAAAGCAGGTTATACCGAAGTACAACCTCCTCTTATGGTGAACGAAGCCAGTGGTTTTGGCACAGGTCAGCTTCCAGATAAAGGCGAGCAGATGTACCATGTAGGCTTAGATAACTTCTATCTTATCCCTACAGCTGAGGTTCCTGTAACAAATATCTACAGAGATGTAATTTTGTCAGGAGAGGAGCTACCAGTAAAGGTAACAGCATACACTCCATGTTTCAGAAGAGAGGCTGGTTCATATGGCAAAGATGTTAGAGGATTGAATAGATTGCACCAGTTCGATAAGGTTGAAATTGTGCAAATTTCTCATCCTGATAAATCGTATGAGGCTTTGGAAGGAATGGTTGCACATGTTGAGAGCATTGTGAAAGCTTTAGGTCTTCCATACAGAATCCTTCGCTTATGTGGTGGAGATATGAGTTTCACATCTGCACTGACATACGATTTCGAGGTCTATTCTGCAGCGCAAGGTAGATGGTTGGAGGTAAGTTCTGTTTCAAACTTTGAGACATTCCAAGCAAATAGGTTGAAACTTAGATATAAAGATGAAAATGGAAAGCCACAACTTGCTCATACTTTAAATGGTAGTTCGTTAGCTTTACCAAGAATTCTTGCAGCATTGCTCGAAAACTATCAAGACGAGAAGGGAATTAAAGTTCCAGAGGTACTTCAACCATACACTGGTTTCGAATACATTGACTAATCCGTATTATGGCGGATAACAAAATCATATTGGGAATCGACCCCGGAACACAGATAATGGGTTTCGGGGTTATTGAATTAAAATCGGGGAAGCCTTATTATGTCACGATGGGCTCAAAGGATTTTAGAAAAATTGCAGACCATTACGAAAGAATAGGAGAGATTTTTCATTTTGTCGAGCAGTTGATTTCTCAGTATAAACCAACAGACCTAGCAATTGAGGCTCCATTTTATGGAAAAAATGTGCAATCAATGCTAAAACTAGGGAGAGCTCAAGGTGCTGCAATTGCTTGTGCTTTGAGTAAGGGTTTGCCAGTTGCAGAGTACGCTCCAAGAAAAATTAAACAATCGATAACAGGCAAAGGTGCTGCATCTAAAGAGCAGGTTGCCATGATTATCAAGAATATACTTAAAATAGAAGATAAGGCAGAGCATCTCGATGCTACAGACGCAATTTCAGTAGCGTTATGTCATTATTATCAGATAAACGATCCTATCCCGAAACAGGCTAAAGGGGGGAGTTGGGAATCATTCTTAAAGAACAATCCTCAGAGAATAAAAAAATTATAATCAATTTTTATCTTTTTGATTTAACTTTTGTTGTAAACAGTGGTCAAAATAACATCTTTGATCATAAGGCTACAAACGAAATTTTAATTTACAATGAGATATTTATTATTGCTATTTACTGCTCTAGTGATATGTGGGGCGAATGTTGGCTATTCTCAGCCAGCACAACCGAGAGAATCGGTACAAGGTGTAAAAGTTATGGTGCTCGATAGTACCAGAAATCAACCAATAGAATTTGCAACTGTTTCAATCACCCAACAAGGTGCGCAGAAGCCACTTAAATATGGGTTGACCAACCAAAGCGGGAAAGCAGAACTAAATGGAGTCCCTAATGGAAACTATACTCTAAAGGTTGAGTTTATGGGTTATAAAACTTACTCGAAAAATGTAGTAGTTGAACCAGGTAAGAGGGATCTTGGAATTGTGAAGTTGATGGAGCAGGCTAATTTACTTAACGCAGTAACAGTGTCTGCTATTGGAAATCCAGTTGTTGTTAAAAAAGATACAGTTGAATATAACGCCTCCTCTTTTAAAACAACAGATGCCGATGTTTTAGAGAACCTACTTAAAAAGCTGCCTGGAGTTGAGATTGATGCTGACGGTAAAATTACAGCCAATGGCAAGGAGATTAAGAAGATTATGATTGATGGCAAAGTATTTTTCCTTGATGATCCTCAATTAGCTACTAAAAATTTACCTGCAAACATTATCGAGAAGGTGAGAGTTGTCGAAAGAAAATCGGACCAAGCAAGATTTACTGGATTCGATGATGGTAACACAGAGACAATTATCGATTTAGGTATTAAGCCAGGTATGATGAATGGTTGGTTTGGTAACATCTCAGCGGGTTATGGAAGCGATGAGAGATTTCAGACAGGCGGTATAATCGCTAAACTAACATCCAAGAACCAAATCAGTGCAATTTTTAATGGTAACAATACCAATAACAGAGGTTTCTCTGATATGGCTGGAGATATGATGAGAAGCATCAGATCGAGTGTGAGAAGTAGTGGTGGTGGCGGAATGAGAATGGGCGGAGGATTTTTTGGCGGAGGAAATGGGCTTACAACTTCATGGATGGGAGGAACAAATATCGTAACCGAAAATAAAAGCGGAAGCTTGAAAGTCTCTGGAGGTTATATGTTTAGTAATAGCGATAATTTTACACAAACTAAAAGTTTACGTCAGACTTTCCTCCAAGATAGCTCTTTCTTTAACAATCAAAGTAACTGGTCTTCTACAATAACTAATGGTCACAGAATGTATGCCCAAATTGAGTATGCATTAAGTGAAAGGACCTCATTAAAGTTCACTCCAAGTGTAAGAATAGGAAGTAGTATATTCGATGAAGGTAAAACATATTCAACTTACGGAGCAAAAGGGACAGATATTAATGGAGGTATGAGCTCTTCATCGGGAAACAACAGCAACCAAGCGACAGATGGAGAGTTATTATTCCGCCATAAACTAGCAAAAGCTGGTAGAACATTTTCGGTTAATTTCAATTATTCATATTCGAATAATGAAATAGATGGAAAGAACTATTCTGAGACAGATATCTTCAAGCCAATTCAGAAGAAGACTATTGTCGATCAAGTTTATGATGTGAATAGCAAAGCTTACTCTTTAGGAGCTAGGGCTTCATATACCGAACCAATCGGTAAATCGCACCTTATAGAGCTTGCATATAGTTATAGATATAGAGTCACAACATCTAACAAACACTCATATAATTTCAATACTGTAACTCAGAAGTACGACATTATCGACTCAGCGTATACTAACAATTTCGAAAATACCTTTGTTAACCAACAATTCGAACTAAACATACGTAAGGTTACCGAAAAATATAACTATTTGATTGGTGTCAGTGCTCAGCCAGCATTTACAAAAAGCGTGGGAGACACAACTAGTTTTTCAAGATTTGTTGTAAATTTCTCTCCAACGGCTATGATTGAATTTGATTTTTCTGACACTCGTTCGTTAAGAGCAAGATATAGAGGTAATACTAGACAGCCAAGTATAACACAACTTCAACCAGTTCCTGATAACTCAAATCCATTGTTCCGTCCGATTGGTAATCCAGACCTGCTACCTGAATTTGAACACAGTTTAAATTTCTACTACAGAGATTCAAAGAGAGAAAAGTTCAGAACTTTCGAAGCAAACCTTTCTGCAACATACACTTTCGATAAAATTGTGAATAAAAACTGGTATGATCAAGGTGGTGTTCAGTACAGTATGCCTATTAATGAACAAGGTGTATATAATACAAATGGAAACATTATGTTTACTGCTCCATTTGCCAAAAACGTATTCTTCATCTCGACAAATACCAGAGCAGGTCTTAATAAGGGGGTAAACTACTCTAATGGGTTAAGAAACAATACAACCAGCCTATCTTTGGGAGAGCAGTTAAGACTTACATATAAAGGAAAGATGCTAGAGGCAAGTATGGGGGCTGGAATTAATTATTCAAATGCTTGGTATACAATTAAACAGCAATCTAAAACTGCCAACTGGACAAATTCAATTCTAGCCAATGTAATTTGGACACTACCTAAAGGATTTAACTTCTCAAGTGATTTGGATTACAGATTCTTCATTGGATTTGATAACAATGCAAATAAACCATCAGCAGTTTGGAATGCAGAGATATATAAAATGATGTTCAAAAATGCTGCAACATTGAGAGTCAAAGTTTATGATATCTTAAATCAAGCTAAAACTCTTTACAGAAATAATGCAGACAACTATGTTGAAGATATTGAGAATAATATACTTCGTCAATATGTAATGGTTAGTTTCAGTTTTCGTTTTGGTAAATTCAATTCTGGAAACATAAAGCGCCCAGATGGAAGAGATCAGAACTATGGTCCAAGACCAGGTGGTAGCTTTGGCGAAAGAAGATTCTAAAGAGATGTATTTAAATAGTGGGAGGGGCTATTCTTGCCGATAGGCAGAGTAGTTCCTCCATTTTTCTATAACAGACCTAAAGTCTTGCGGAATCTCATTTTCAAAAAAGAGGTGCTCTTTAGTGACAGGATGAATAAATCCAAGAGTTTTGGCATGTAGAGCATGACGAGGCATTAGTTCGAAACAGTTCTCAATGAATTTTTTAAATTTTGAGTACAATGTTCCCTTTACTATTTTGTCTCCGCCATATCTGTCGTCATTGAACAGTGGATGTCCTAGATAGTCCATATGAACACGTATTTGATGTGTTCTGCCTGTCTCTAGCACACACTCAACAAGTGTAGTATATCCAAATCTCTCAAGCACCCTATAATGAGTTACAGCGTGTTTTCCAACCTCTCCTTCGGGAAAAACTTTGAATTTAAGTCTATCCGATGGATCGCGAGCAATGTTCCCTACAATCGTTCCGCTCTCCTCCTTAAGATTACCCCAAACAAGAGCTACATATTTACGTTCGATTGTGTGGTCGAAAAACTGTTTAGCAAGCCCAAGCTGAGTCTGATCATCTTTAGCAACCAATAGAAGTCCAGATGTATTTTTGTCGATTCGATGAACCAAGATCCCCATTCTCTCATCTGGAGCATCTGCATCTTGGCTTATACCTAAATGGAATGCTAATGCATTAACTAATGTGCCAGAGAAGTGACCATGACCTGGATGTACAACAAGACCTGCAGGTTTATTGATTACGAGCAGATGGTTGTCCTCAAATACTATGTCTAAAGGGATATTTTCGGGACGAACTTCGAAGCCACGCCTCTTGTAGGGTAGCTCGATCGTAACAATATCTAATGGTTTAACTATGTAATTTGCCTTAACAACTTTGCCATTGACAAGAACATAACCTGCTCCTATAGCAAGCTGGATACGATGTCTGGAGGTTTTCTCCATCCTTCCTGTAATGAACTTGTCCACTCTAAGTTGGCTTTGTCCTTTATCAGAGACGAAACGATAATGTTCGAAAGATGTGACCTCCTCGTCTTCGGGAAGTTCGTTGTCGATAAGTTCCGGATCCTCTTCTAAGTAGTCGGTCATCGGCTATTCAGATTTTTTCTTGGTTTCTAGCTTCGTTTTGTCAACGCTTAAGTATAGATCTACACGGGTTCCAAGAGCCCATGACTTATATTCTGATGGTTCTGGTTGTTGCTTAATTACAAAACATGACATTGAGTCAGATATATTTTTAACAGATTCGTCGTAGTGTAATTTGCCAATATTAAGTGAGTTGTCAATCAAAATGTCTTTTGCAGTAATTAATGCTAAACCACTAACATCTGGCACTAAAGTATTTTCTCCTTCGGAGCTTAATCCAACCTCTAAGTCGATTTCGCTATCGCTCTCAACCATTGAGCCAGGGGCAATATATCTGCCGTTGATTCTTTGTGATAAAACATTGTTGGTGGCCATGTCTCTAACATAGATCAGTTTTCCTACTCTTAAATGCTTAGTAGCAAGTTCTGCCTTAGCTTGACGAAGAGAAAAACCAGTTACAGAAGGCATCTTAACCTTTTTTGCCTCAATTGAATTTATAGTAAGTAAAATTCTCCTGTTTTTCTTAACCTTCGCTCCTGGATGAGGGTTTTGACGAAACACCGATCCTCTTGCCATTTTAGGCATGAAAACAGAGTCAGTAACCTCTACTTGGAGATTGTTGTCGTCGGCTAAATCGGCAGCAGCCTCAACAGTAAGCCCTGAAAAATCAGGAACTTCTAGTTCTGAGTTATGTCTGGTAATAATTTTAAGCAAGATGGAGATAACAATTATTACTCCCAAAAATACGGCCGCAGCCTTGTAAACTTCTATTAAAAACCAATGTTTCCACCAAACATTGCCGTTTTTCAAATTCAATTTTGCCATAGTGCAAAAGTACTATTTTTTTGACAATTCATTGTAAAAGCTGTCTCTTTCTACAGCATTATAACCACACTCAGCAGCGAGTCTTACCAACTCTTGCGCAGACATTCCAGGATTCTTCTCTTCGGCGCCAGCAAGGCTGTAAATTTTTGTGCTATCGTTGATTGTACCATCGATATCATCGGCTCCATATAGAAGAGAGACCTGGCATAACTCTTTGCCAAGCATAGGCCAATACGATTTAATGTGTTTAATGTTGTCGAGGAAGAGTCTAGAAATTGCAAATGTTTTCATCACCTCTATAATGCTTGCCTCTCCTATATGCGAAAGGTTATTATGGGTAGCTCTGAATTTAAGAGGAATGAAGGCGTCAAAACCTCCTGTTTCGTCTTGTAGCTGCCTGAGTCTGGAAAGATGTTCGATTCTCTCCTCTAGGCTCTCTAAATGCCCAAAAAGCATCGTGCAGTTTGTTCTCATCCCAAGAGAGTGCGCAGTTCTATGGATCTCTAACCATCGATCGGCACTACATTTATCTGGACAGATTTGTGATCTTGTCTTTTCACTGAAAATCTCTGCCCCGCCTCCGGGAAGAGCACTAACTCCTCTAGATTGAAGTTCAGACAGAACCTCTTTTACACTGAGCTCCGATGAGACTGCCATATCGTCGATTTCAACAGCCGAAAAGGCCTTGATTGTAACTTCGGATGGCAGTACCTCCCTTACGGTCTCCACAAGTTTGCAGTAGTATGAAAAATCTCGTTGAGGGTCTACGCTTCCAACTATGTGAATTTCAGTCATTCCAGGTTGGTACTTGCTAAGGCAATACTCTCTAACCTCATCAATTGACATCGACCAAGCTCCAGGTTTGGAGCAGTCATCCCTTCGATATGAACAAAATTTACATCTGTGTACACAGACATTGCTTGGCTCTAGGTGGAAATTGCGATTGTAATAGACAGTGTTTCCATTATGCTGCTCTCTAACTTGAGTCGATATTTTTGACAAATCATTCAACCCAGCCGAAACATATAGTTCCAAAGCCTCTTTTTCGGATATTCTTCCCTGTTTTGTCATCATAAACAAATTTGGATAGATGTAAATAGCAAAAAAGACGCCAGGGCGTCTTTTTTTAATATTGCTAGTATATCTGGATTAGAAACGGTCTTCAGATGATACTGTTAGTTTTTTACGACCACGACGGCGGCGTGCTGCTAAAACTCTACGGCCGTTTGGTGTAGACATACGCTCACGGAAGCCGTGTTTGTTGCGACGCTTGCGTTGTGAAGGTTGAAAAGTGCGTTTCATGATATATTACTCTTTATAATTTATTTCGTAAAAATGGAGTGCAAAGATAAACAAAATGTTTATACAAGCAAAAAATATCACCTCTTTATAGCAATTATCTTCTTTTCTATGAAAAATTCTTCACTGAACCACTCGCTAACATTGTGCTCTGTAACGTTTTTACGAGGAATCTTACATTTGGTACATGCCTCATTTATTTCGTCTTCCAAATTGCCACCTTTTAGATAGATCACCCCTTTGTCGATATCACCTATTTTTCCCGAAGATAAACTACTCCAAATCCAAGGTAAAAAATTCTTCAACTCGGTGACTGCTCTCGATACTACAAAATCAAATTTTGCACCACTCTCTTCGGCTCTACCTCTCAAAGGAGTTACGTTTTGAAGCCCTAACGATGATGATATTTCGCTAACAACAGTAATCTTTTTTTGAATTGAATCACACAATGTAAAATGAGTTTGTGGAAACATTATTGCCAGTGGTATTCCTGGAAATCCGCCACCTGTTCCAACATCTATCACAGTTGACCCTTGAGGAAAGTCTATGAACTTTGCGATTGCTAATGAATGCAGTATGTGATGTAGATAGATATTGTCGATATCTTTTCGCGAAATAACATTAATCTTAGAGTTCCACTCTTTGTATAGAGGATACAACTCCTTGATTTGCGCCTTTTGATGATCGGTAATATCTCTGAAGTATTTAAAAATTAGCTCTTCCATTCTCTATTCAATATCTCTTTTGCTCTTTTTACTCTTGTTTTTACTGTATTAACCGGTATATTTAGCTCTGTGGCAATCTCTTCATATGCATATTCATACACGAACCTAAGTTTTGCAACATCGCGGTATGTTGTTGGAAGAGATTCTATTGATTTGATTAATTCGTCAACAGTCTGTTCGCTGATTAGATTTTCTTCGGGGCTTGGAGCAGAAGCTGTTACCCATCCCGAAGAGCCACCCTCTTTAATCTCTGCACTTACAAGCTCTGTTGTCGAGATTCTCTTTTTTCTAAAGAAGTCGAGACAACTATTTTGTGCAATGCTATATAACCAAGTTGAAAATGCATATTCAGGGTTATAACCAGTAAGATTTCTAAAGGCTTTATCGAAGGTCTCCTGACAGATATCTTCGGCATCATTTTCTTGAATAACAAAATGTTGGATATATGCAGATACCGATTTTTCGTAGCGGGCAACAAGCATGGAAAAAGCCTTCTGGTCATTTTCTAATGCCATCTTAATCAGTTCAATATCTTGTATATCCGATACTTTTTTCTTCATTTTAATGTGCTTCTAACCAGTTTTTGCCATGGCTACATTCGGCGGTCAAAGGTATACTTAATTTGATTACACTCTCCATCTGCTCTTTTACCATTGCCTCCAAAGCAGCTACCTCTTCGGGGAAGGTGTCGAATACAAGTTCGTCATGTACTTGGAGGATCATCTCCGATTTAAAGTTCTTCCTTTTTAGCTCTTCGGCAACTTTTATCATCGCCACTTTTATGATGTCTGCAGCTGTGCCTTGAAGAGGTGCATTTATGGCGTTTCTCTCTGCAAGACCTCTAACAACCTGATTTCTTGATTTTATATCGGGCAGATACCTTTTCCTTCCATAAAGTGTCTCAACATATCCCTTTTCACCTGCAGTAACAATCATATTGTTCATGAACTCTTTGACTTTTGGATATGCGGCAAAATAATCGTCAATCAACTGCTTAGAGTCGCTTCGCGAAATGTTAAGGCGTTGAGACAAACCGAATGCCGAGATGCCGTAGATTATTCCGAAGTTGGCTGTTTTGGCTCTACTTCTCATCTCTTTAGTGACCTCCTCCTCTGAAATTTTGAAAATTTTTGCAGCAGTAGCAGTGTGGATGTCTTTACCTGAGTTGAAAGCCTCGATGAAATCGGGGTCGCCACTCATATGAGCCATAAGTCTTAATTCAATTTGAGAATAGTCTGCAGACATTATTAATCCATCCTCCCTCGAAGGGATGAATGCTTTGCGAATCTCGCGGCCTCTTGCTGTTCTGATTGGTATGTTTTGCAGATTTGGTTTTACTGAACTTAGCCTCCCTGTTGCAGTCAACGCTTGATTATAGGTAGTGTGGATTTTACCGCTCTTGGGAGAGATCAGAGAGGGTAGAGGTTCGATATATGTTGAAAGTAACTTTTTTATATTTCTGAACTCCAAGATGAGTGGGATGATCGGATGAGCATCATAGAATTCGTTAAGAGTCTCTTCGTCTGTTGAGTAGTTCTTCTTAGATGTTGTTTTTGCTTTTCCTGTTAACTTCAATTTGTCGTATAACAAAATGCCTAGCTGTTTTGGTGAGGAGACATTTAAAGTTGGTTCGTCGGCGATCTCTCTTATTTTGTCCTCTATTGTTGCTAATTCGGAACTAAGTTCTGAACTGTATTTATTAAGCATCTCGCAGTCGATCTTTACTCCTGTTCGCTCAATTTCGGCAAGGATTCCAATTAAAGGCATCTCAATATCCACATAGAGGGATAGTACACCTTCATTAATTAGTTCAGCCTCCAAAGCTTTTGCTAATGGTACGTAGATGCAACTCTCTCTGAAAGTCTGCTCTATTGGAGATGAGGTTTCAGAAGTAGTCTCCCCAAATAGTGAGCCTTGGACAACAGTTTTCTCTTGCTCAATATCTATGTTTAGATATGATTTTGCCAATATCTCCACCTTATGAGCTCTCTCGGGCATCAATAGATAGTGCATTAGCTCAATATCGTATAATTTTTTGGGTTGATCCAAGCCATTTTCATATAAGATTGTACAAAGTTGCTTGAGGTCATATCCGCAAAAGGTAGTTGAGCTATTACTGAATATTTGACGAAGATACCCTTCGCGTTTTATTTTAAATTCGCAACAGTTTCCTCCATCAGATAATATAACTGACTCTCCCAAAATCTTTATCCCTAAAAAGGCATTTTGGCCAATGGAGTTTGTGAATTTCTCCTCAGGTATACTTTTGTATGCAATAGTCTGAGAGCTGCTTATCGAAGGTTTTGATGGTTCGGCAGATAATCCTGTTAGATTAAAAATAGATTCTAACTTATTAATTGAACGAGATAATGACGAAAACTCATATCGATTGATTATGTTCTTGAACTCTTCAAAATTGCACATCTCTAACTTTAACTGCTCTTCATCAAGCTCTACATCTACATTTGTGTCAATTGTGACAAGGTGTTTGCTAAGTTGTATTCTATCTTTTGCCTCCTCAAATGCAGCTCTCTGTTTTTCGGGGAGCTCATTTAGTGAGTTGTAGATATTTTCGACTGTTTTGTATTTAGAGACAAGTTTCTTTGAGCCAACTTCACCAATTCCTCTTATACCTGGGATGTTGTCGGAGGCATCTCCCCAGATTGTGAGAATGTCTCTAACTTGTATTGCGTCATCAATTCCAAAATAATCGCAGATCTTTTGTCTGTCGATAATCTCTGCTTCATCGCCAGATTTACCTGGTTTGTATTGAACTATATTATTAGAGATAAGCTGCCCGTAATCTTTGTCAGGCGTCACCATGTACACTTCAAACCCTTTATTTTCTGCTCTTTTTGAGATTGTCCCTATAACATCATCTGCTTCGAACCCCTCTTTCATAATTACAGGGATACAAAGAGTGGATAAAATGTCCTTAAGTGGTTCTAGTGCCGATTTTATCAGTTCTGGAGTCTCACTTCGATTGGCTTTATATTCTGGGAATATCTCATGACGGAATGTTTTAGCAGGAGGGTCGAAAGCAACTGCTAAATGCGTTGGCTTCTCTTTGATAATCAGGTCAGTTAGAATTTTTGTAAAGCCAAACAGAATTGAGGTATCCTCTCCCTTCGAATTTACCATTGGTCTGCGAAGAAAGGCGTAATAGGTCCTGAAAATCAGAGTATGACCATCTATAAGGAATAGTTTTTTCATTGTGTTATTCGTTGTCATCGGCTACCCATTCAACGAATGATGTAGCGGTTTCATGAAGCTTTACTCTATGTAGAGTTAGTCCTTGGGGCAAATTTTGTTTTATCAGATTTGCGAAGTATATTGTGAGGTTTTCGCATGTAGGCTGGAAATTCATAATCACTACATTCTGATAGCTCTTTGAGATCTCTTCGGCAATAGGCGATCCACTACGTAGTAGCAATGCATGGTCGAAAGGTTCAATAATTAGATTGTTTACTAGCTTTTTAAGTTCGGTAAAATCTAGGACCATTCCTCTTTTTGGATGATCGGTCTCAATCATTGGGGAACCTTTAAGAGTAATTTGCAATTTATATGAGTGGCCGTGAATATGCCTGCATTTGCCGTCGTAATCGAGCAGTGCGTGAGCACCCTCGAAGCTGAATTCTTTTGTAATTCGGATTGTTGACATTCTTTTTTTGCAAAAATATGAATAATTTTTCAGACTGAGATAATTAGATAAATACTTTACTTTATTAACAATCTATTATAAGTTTTATTAAAAATTTTAATAAATATTTGAATTTCTATTACAAATTAGTACTTTTGTAAAAAATAATTTAAGCTATGGCAGTAAATATTCAAGAAATCCTTTCATCTAACGCTAAAAATATGAGGAGATCTGCTATCAGAGACCTTCTCAGCGTTGCAAACAGACCTGAGGTTATCTCATTTGCCGGAGGTTTTCCAAATCCGACAACTTTTCCTGTTGACGAACTAAAAGAAATCATGCAAGAGATTCTGGATACGGAAAGCATTTCCGCACTTCAGTATGGAGCTACCGAAGGTAATGTGAAACTCAGAGAGCAGATTGCAAAAAGATATAATGCTCAGGGCTTGAATATTACTAAGGATAATATCATGATTACAACTTCGTCGCAACAGGCTATCGACCTTACGACTAAGGTATTCATCGATCCAGGTGATACTATTATCTGTGGTCTTCCTTCATATCTTGGCGCTCTTCAAGCATTTTGGTCATACCAAGCTAAACCAGTTGGAGTTCCTAAAGATGAAGATTTGGAGTTGGTTATCAAAACTCTTATTGCAACTGGAAAGAAACCGAAATTCATTTATGCTATTCCTGATTTCCAAAATCCATCTGGAATAACAATGAATTATCAGCAAAGAAAAGAGGTTATAGCTGTAGCTAAGAAGTATGACCTTTTAATTCTTGAAGATAGTCCTTATAGAGAGATTCGTTTCGACGGTGAAGCTCAACCAATGATGTATTCAATGGATACTGACGGAAGAGTAATCTTGTTTGGTACATTCTCTAAGACATTTGTACCTGGTTTCAGAATTGGATGGGTGATAGCTCCAGTTGAAATTATCGATAAGTTGATAGTTGCTAAACAATCAACCGACCTTTGTACACCAGTTTTTGACCAAGCTGTTGCTGCTAAATATCTTGAAAAAGGTCTATTCGAGAAGAATCTTAAGAAAACAATCGAACTTTACCATGGCAAGAGAGATCATATGCTTTCATGCTTCGAAAAATATATGCCAGCAGGTGTGTCTTGGACAAAACCAGAGGGTGGTTTGTTCTTATTTGTAACTTTACCAGAAGGTTATGATACACTTGAATTATTTGAAATCGCAATTAAAGAGGATGTTGCGTTTGTTATTGGTGAAGCATTCCACTGCGATGGTTCAGGAAAGAATACAATGAGAATCAACTTCTCATATATGGATAATGACAGAATCGAAGAGGGCGTAAAAAGATTGTCTAAGGCAATTGCAACAATGTTGCAAACACCTCCGAAAAATTAATGACAGAAGGGTTAGTAATTTTTTGTCGAATCTGAGAGAGCAGTCTATGAACATAGTGTCGAAGACTCCTTCTTCTATTAATTGATTTGGAGTACCTTCGAAAAATCCGCCATGCCCCATTACCCAAATCTTATCGCACATTTGAATTGCAAGAGGAAGATCGTGAGTGGAAAAGATAACACTCTTTCCTTCATTCCTGGCAATAGATTTTAGCAGTTTTATTATAAGTGACTTGTTTTCAATATCTAAAAAGGCGGTTGGCTCATCTAGAAGAATGATTTTACTTTGTTGCACAAGGCTTCTTGCAATTGCAGCCCTTTGAAACTCTCCGTCGCTCAATTTTGAAGAGTCGGAATATACATATC
>JASDTB010000101.1:3093-8244 GCA_041441455.1 Bacteroidales bacterium | reverse complement strand
TTTGCCATACAAAAATGTGAGTTAAAAGATATACACACTTTTTGGGATACTATCTATATTTGTTTTGCTTTCGTTTCAGAGCAAGCTCTGAACGATGCAAAACAAAAAACCCCTTGCCGTTTGGCAAGGGGTTGGTTTCATTTGTAGCGCGACCCAGGATTGAACTGGGGACCTCATGATTATGAATCATGCGCTCTAACCAGCTGAGCTATCGCGCCGCATTTGGGACTGCAAAAGTAATATAAATTTATTATGCGCCAAAAAAAAATTGGGGCAAGTGTGTGGTAATGGTGTGTTGTGGCTGTTACTCTTTCACTAAGAGGACTGTGGCGTAGGCTTCTATCCCCTCTTCGCGGCCTACAAAGCCGAGTTTTTCGGTGGTTGTGGCTTTTATGGAGATGCGGTCGATGTCGGTTTGGAGGACTTCGGCTAGTCTTTGGCGCATCTGGGTTATGTATGGGCCAATTTTGGGACGTTGTAGTGCGATTGTGATGTCTGCGTTGTTGATGGTGTAGCCGTGGCTTTTAATAAGCTTGTTTACAGACGATAGGAGAATTGTGCTGTCGATGCCTTTGAAGTCGTCGGATGTGTCGGGAAAGTGCTTTCCAATGTCGCCAAGTGCTAGTGCTCCGAGCATGGCGTCGCAGAGGGCGTGTATTGGGGTATCGCCGTCGGAGTGGGCAACGCATCCTTTTGAATGTTCGATCTTTATCCCGCAAATCCATAGGTCTAGACCTTCTGCAAGGCGGTGTACATCGTAACCATTTCCTACTCTAAAATCCATAAATGTTAAATATTTGATGAATAAATGTTAAAAAAGGCAAGCATGGCAAAGCTACAACATTTTTAGTATAATATTTGTTATCTTTGCCAAAGGGATGTTTTAAATTCTACAGTTATGGGTATAGGTTTCAGTTTTTTCAAGGCTCCTAAGCACAGGGTCTATAATTATCAGCCTCTCTATTACGATGAGAAGAAAGAGGATATGCAAGAGAGGTTCGACAAGCTTCATGAAGAGGAGAAGGGCAAGGAGCGTGAGTATAAGCCTGGGAAAGCTATTCGTGGAAAGCTTAAAAAAGCAGTTTACGAGAGTAGAAGACAGCCTGGCTCGCCTTTGCTTACTCGTTTTATCGTTCTTCTTTCGTTGTTGGGTCTCATAGTAGTGCTTTACTATGTTGCTAAATCTATGGGTTATTTTTTTGTTTAGATTTTAATCATTAAATGTTAAAAGTTCTTCCTAGTCATATTTCTAACCTGATTGCCGCAGGTGAGGTGGTTCAACGTCCTGCTTCTGTTGTGAAGGAGTTGATGGAAAATGCGGTTGATGCTGGTGCTGGATTTGTTCATGTTGTCATTAAAGATTCCGGAAGGACTCTGATTCAGGTTATTGACGATGGTTGTGGAATGTCGCCTGAGGATGCTTGTACTGCGTTCTTGCGTCATGCGACTTCGAAGATTGATATTATTGAGGATCTAGATTCGTTAGCAACTTTTGGTTTTCGTGGTGAGGCGCTTGCTTCTATTGCGGCGGTTGCTGAGGTGACTTTGCGTACTCGTCGGGCTGAGGATGAGATGGGTTATGAGGTACGGATTGCGGAGTCTAATATTTTCCAGAAGGGTGCTGTTTCGGCTCCGGTTGGGTCTAATTTTTCTGTCAGAAACATTTTTTACAATATTCCTGCGCGTCGTAAATTCTTAAAGTCCGATGCTTCTGAGTATCGTAATATTCTATATGAATTTTATCGTGTAGCTCTTACTAGGCCTCATATCTCTTTCAAGCTTACTAATAACGATACTGAGGTCTTTAATCTCCCTCCTGCTAATCTTAAGCAGAGGATTTTATCGCTTATTGGTAAAGATATCGCTCGTGAACTTGTATCGATCGATGTTAAGACGTCGATTGTCAATGTTACTGGATTCATTGGGAGGCCTGAGGATGCTCGCAAGACTGCTGGTAATCAATATTTTTTCGTTAATGGACGCTTTTTCCGAAGTGGCTACATGCAGAAGGCGATTATGAAGGCGTATAGTGGTCTGATTCCCGATGGTTTTACCCCTTCGTGGTTCATCTATTTGGAGACTAATCAGGATCGTATTGATATCAATATTCACCCGTCTAAGACTGAGGTTAAGTTCGAAGAGGAGTCTGCTGTATTTGAGATTTTGCATAGTGCGGTAAAAGAGTCGTTGGGTAAAAATTCGTTTGTGCCTAGTATCGATTTTGATCGTGAGGGTGCGCCTGATATTCCTTTAGTGAAGCAGGGATACTATGTTCCTCCTCCAAAAATCAATTATGATCCGTTGTTTAATCCTTTCAAGACGCCAAATGAGTTTGATGACTCTCCCTCTACGGGTGGTTTTGAGATAGACCGTGAATTTCATAGTGATAAGGGATACTCTGAGGGAGACATGTTTGGTGGTTCTGAGATTCAAAAGAGTCTGTTTCGTGATTCGGGTGTCTCTCAAAAACCGGTTTTGCAGATTTGTGGCAGATATATTGTAACATCTCTTAAGTCGGGTTTGATGATTGTTGATATTCGTCGCGCCAGAGAGAGAGTCCTGTATGAGAAGTACTTAAACTCTGTTACAAGGAGCGAGAATATTGTTCAACAGAATTTGTTTGCTACTGAGGTTTCTGTTTCGGAGATTGTTTACTCATTTATTTGTGAACATGTCGATAAAATTCCGAAATTAGGCTTTAATATTAAAATGTCTGAAAACTCGTCGGCAGAGGATAGACGAATAGTCGTACATGGTTTGCCTTATGGCTTTACTGATGATGTTGACAGTCTGGGTGAGATCATTGATTCTTTAGTAAATGAGTTAATGGAGGTTGGTGCTGATATTAACGAATACACAAAGGAGAGGGTTGCTAGATCGTTGGCAAAGGCTGGTGCATCGGGCAGCTATGGTTTACTGAACAATTTGGAGGCTCAGCTTCTGATTGATTCTTTGTTTGCATGTAATAATCCGAACAATACTCCCGATGGCAGGGTTTGTATGTCGGTATTAAATATTGAAGAGATAGATAAAAGATTTTAAAAACAATTAATTACACATTTTATGTTTTATCAGTCGAGTGGCTCAGGATTTATGAGCAATTTTCCACCGGTGATTAAGAATTTAGTCATCATCAACGCACTGATGCTTTTGATAACATTGTTGACTGGAGATTTTATGTATGAAAAGTTTTCACTTTTCTACGTTGAATCGCCGTTCTTTAAACCATATCAATTTATAACTCACATGTTTATGCATGGTGATTTTATTCACCTGTTTTTCAACATGTACACCCTTGTAATCTTTGGTATTGTACTGGAGCAGATTTGGGGAAGTCAAAAGTTCTTCTTGTACTACATGGTCACAGGACTTGGTGCTGCGGCTCTTCATACTCTAGTGCTTTACATTCAAGCCTCTTCATTAGAAGGTGCTGCTATGGCTGGTGACTTTTCTGCGATGGAGAGTTTAAAAGCGATAATGTCTACGCCTACCGTAGGTGCATCGGGAGCTGTTTATGGGGTTTTGCTTGCATACGGAATGTTGTTTCCGAACAATGTTCTTCAACTTTTGATTCCGCCTGTTGCTATTAAAGCGAAATGGATGGTGTTAATCTTTGGTGGTTTAGAACTTGTTCTTGGAATAACAAACACAGGAGGAAACATTGCGCACTTTGCTCACCTTGGTGGTATGATCTTCGGGTATATTCTAATTAGATACTGGAAAAAGAACAACAGAATGTACTATTAACAGTTGTTTTAGATGGCTAAAAAGAAAAAAGCGAAAGTAAGTTCGGGTTCGGGAAAGAACAAGAGAAAACGTTCACCTTGGCCAATAGCGTTAATCTTCAGATTAGTTTTGATTATCGCTGCATCTGCCTTGGTGATGTCTTATATCTCGGTCTATTTCAATCCTAGAATTACCTCTATTCCGCTCTTTTTTGGACTCTACTTTATCCCCTTAGTTCTTATAAATGTTCTCCTTTTAATTGCCGGTCTGCTCAGGCGCTCTGGTGCGACATGGATAACATTCATCGTTTTACTTCCATCCCTTTTATTTGCAGACCTCTTTGTTGGTTTTAGCAGCTCCGAAGCGTCTGAAAAGGGTATTGCACTTAAGGTCTGCACCTACAATGTTGGGATGTTTTCGCAACAAAAGAGCAAGTCAAAGGTGGAAGAGTTAGAGGGAATCGCAAGGTTTATAGCAAAAGAGGAGCCCGGAGTTGTATGCATGCAAGAGTTTTTCATCAGAGATACAAATTTGATTGCCGAAAATTTTCCGGAATATCAATACAGATATTACCATTTCTTTAGGATGAAGACTGGCAGCCGATTTGGAAACATAATTATGAGCAAGTTCCCAATTGTTGAGTCTGGGAAACTAACATTTAAGGGTAGTACGAACTTGTGTGTTTACGCGGATATAGAGCATTTTGGTAAAAAAATCAGAGTTTATAATACTCATCTTGAGTCTCATAACATGTCATTTACCTCACTGATCAAGCGAATGAGTAATAGTCAGCAGGTCTCAGATGAATTGATAGAGGTTCATGACAAATTGGCGAGTACATTTAAAAAGAGAGCATTACAGGTTGACTCAATAGCAAGACATGCGCAGGCATCCGAAATTCCTTCAATTATTTGCGGAGATTTTAATGATACTCCAATGTCTTACACCTACCATAAATTGGTTAAAAATAAAAAAGATAGCTTTAAAGAGTCTGGAAAAGGATTTAGTGCCTCATACAGATTTTTATGGCCAGTCTTAAGAATTGATTACATTTTGTATCCTAAAGAGTTTGGAAGCATGAACCATAGGACTGTAAAAGTCCCATTTTCCGACCACTATCCTGTTTTTGCAGAAATTATAATACCTTAACACTATGTATCGTATAGGTTTCGACGCCAAGAGAGCGTTCAAGAATTTTTCGGGTCTTGGAAACTACAGCCGATCTTTGATTTCGGCATTGTCTCAGTTCTATACATACAACCACTATTATCTTTATACTCCTGAATATAAGGAAAATCCTCTACTTGACTTTGCTCAAAGGCCAAATATAAAAATAGTGACTCCTAAGGGGTTGAATAATACCTTTTCGTCTTTATGGCGTCGCAGCAATATTATGAACGACATCAAGCGAGACAATCTTGATCT
>JASDTB010000101.1:0-2993 GCA_041441455.1 Bacteroidales bacterium | reverse complement strand
ATCCATAATGCCGATTTCAGAGATTTTCCTGCAATCTATGCTCAATCTAAAATTTTACTCTACACCTCTCTTTTCGAAGGCTTTGGCATTCCTGTACTCGAAGGTCTGAATGCTGGAATTCCTGTTATTACCTCAGATGTCTCCTCTATGCCAGAGGCAGGTGGAGATGCTGCAATGTATGTAAACCCGATGAACCCAAAAGATATTGCAGATAAAATCGACACTCTTCTTAGCTCCCCTACTCTTTGTGCAACTATGGTTGAAAAGGGCTACAAACATGCCCAGGATTTTCGTGAAGACAAAGTTGCCGACAGAGTTTTTGATATCTATCAGTCTGTTATCGAAAAAAAATAATAAACCCTAAACTAAATGAAAGAGAACCTCGATCTCGCACTGGCTTCATTAAAGAAAGGCGAGCTTGTAATTATTCCGGCCGATACATTCTATTGTATTGCGGTTGATGCACAAAATAGCACAGCTATTGAAAATTTAATTAATGTTACTGGCGAAAAGGATGGAAAGCGTCTTACTGTTCTAGCGTCAGAAGATTTAATCTACAAACACATCAAAGAGGTACCAGAAGTTGCAATGCAGCTTATCGAAGTCACCGATTCGCCTCTTACTATCATCTATCCTGGAGCAACAGGTCTGCCTTCGCAGTTAATTATGCAAGACGGGTCTGCGGCAATTAGAGTACCATCCAATACATTTACGAAAGAGATTATAAGAAGATTAAACAGACCTCTTGCTGTACTAGCTGTCAGGGGCTCATCTCCTGAAGTCTCTTATACTGCTCCTGTTAATTTCGAAGAGATCTTGACTGGGAAAGACGAGTCTGTGATCAAACTTGGCATTGGTGGCGAAGTGAAGATTATAAGGAAGTGAAGAAACTATTTAGAAAAATAAAATACAATATATGCACTATCTTTTACTGATTGTAGGATTTGTCTTGCTTGTTCTTGGGGCAGACTATCTAGTTAAAGGGGCTTCATCTGTAGCAAAGAGGATGAAGGTGCCAGATTTGATTATCGGCTTAACAATTGTTGCTTTTGGTACATCTACTCCTGAGCTTGCGGTAAATATTATGGCGAGTCTGAAAGATGCTCCAGGGATGGCAATTGGAAATGTTGTTGGTAGTAATATTTTCAACTTACTAGGTATTTTGGGAATTACAGCGATGCTCAGACCGATTAATCTTAAGACATCTTTGTTAAAGTTTGAAATACCATTTGCGATAATTGCTGCGTTGTCCGTAATTTTTGTTGCGGGTGATTACTTCATTGACGGAACTCCTGGAGTTATCTCCAAAAGCGATGGAATGATCTTGTTGTTGTTCTTTGCAATTTTTATGTATTACATATTCATCACAGCAAAAAAAGAGCAACTTATTGAAGAGGAAGAGATTGAAAAGAGCAAAATCTATTCTAACTGGCTTTCAATAATTTTTATTTTAGGAGGGTTGGCTGTCCTTGTCTTTGGAGGAGACCTTATCGTAAAACATGCTTCTGAAATTGCCAGAGGATGGGGAATGAGTGAAACCGTAATTGGATTTACCATAGTTGCTGTTGGTACATCTTTACCCGAACTTGCAACTAGCTTAATGGCGGCTTACAAAGGAAATAGCGATATTGCTATTGGAAATGTTGTTGGCTCTTGTATTTTTAATGTGTTCTTTATCCTTGGAGTCTCTGCGGTAATCAAACCGCTACCTTTTGAGGCAGTAAATATTTCAGACACATTGATTGCTGCTGGAGCAACTGCCCTGGTTCTATTCTTTGGGTTCAAAGGACGTGGGCAAAAGATTGACAAAGTTGAAGGAGTCTTCCTCTTTGTACCTTATGTGATTTATGTTGTCTACTTATTAAACGGATAAAAATAGATTGACGAGACGGCTGCTACGGCGGCCGTTTCTGTTCTTAGTCTAGACTCTCCTAAATGAATAATTTTGAATCCTTTTTCTACTGCCTGCTTAACCTCTTCTCTGGAAAAATCACCTTCGGGGCCAATCATAATTAGAATCTCTGCCGCTCCTTGCAATTCGTCTCCCCTCTCTTTTATAAATTTTTCAATCGCTTCATACACCGATACCCTGCCTCCGGCTTGTAATTCATCTGTCTCGCCGCAATAGGCTATTAATTTTAATGAGTTGTTGCTGGTTTGCTCCTTTAAAAATGTATCTACCGAAATTGGCTCATCTATTTGAGTAAACCTGCTTTTCAAAGATTGCTTCATTGCCGAAAGTGAGATTCTTCCCGCTCTTTCGCAGTTATAAACTCTTCTCTCTGAGTGCTTGCCGATAATTGGAGTTATTCTATCTAGCCCTATCTCTACCGCCTTCTCAACAAACCACTCGAACCTATCATTATTTTTTGTTGGTGCGACAGCCATGTGTAAGGTGTATGGTTTTGGTGGAGTATGTTCTCTAACACCAATGATTGCAAGAAGCACTCCGCCACTTGAAATTGAGGTGATCTGTGCATCATAGATGTTTCCTGCACCGTCTGTAAATACGATTTTGTCGCCTGCTTTGTGCCTTAGCACCTTTACGCAGTGAGCCGACTCCTCTTTAGAAAGGAGTGCCGTTTTACCGTCTGTCTGTGTTGTAAAAAAGAGTTCCATAATTTTTACAAATATAATAAAAAGGCTACTTTTGCCTAAACATTAATATTTTCTAAAATGCAGGCCAATACTAACAGATACACCGCGCTCGACGTTCTTCGCGGTATGACCGTTGCAGGAATGATTCTGGTAAATAATCCAGGCTCTTGGGGATCAATCTTTCCACCGCTTAAACACGCTGCTTGGAGCGGATGTACTCCTACCGACCTTGTCTTTCCTTTCTTTTTGTTCATTGTTGGTGCTGCCATGTCGTTTGCTTTCGCAAAATATGATTAAATCTTAAATCAAGATTCATTAAAAAAACTTGTAAAAAGGTCTGCATTAATCTTTGTTACTGGGCTTGCTCTCAATGCTTTTCCTTTTTATCCTACGAC
>JASDTB010000100.1:0-44067 GCA_041441455.1 Bacteroidales bacterium | reverse complement strand
AATTAGAATTTTGATTAGTGTTGTGTTCCATAATAATGTTTACCTCCTGAACAATCTCCATCGATTCTTCAATAATAATCACTGAGGATCCATTGCTCATTCTATATAATCTAACTTTTTCTGGTTGTCTCTTCTCCGAAAGGTTACCCGTGTCGAGAAATCCATTTCGATTGGCATCGCTTGTAATTCTAACTGAGTATTTTCCAGGAGCAATATAAGGGAACTCAATAATTCCATCTTTTGAGACGTTGATGGTTTTCAGTACTCTATCTCGCGAAAGCGTTGTCAGCTCTACGATGTAGTTGCCATCAACATCAGTCATATTTAAAGAGATCTTGCCAAGCTTTTCGTCGTTAGGTAACATTACACTTTTTAATGTTGTATCGTTTACGAAACCATAGATATCGACAAATGTTTTAGCCGGAATGTTCAACCTGTATTCGAAGCCTTGTCTAATCTTGTTTTTGGGTTTAATGTAGTATGTGCAAACTAGAGCGGTATCTCTTGAGAACTCAAATTTTTCTACACCTTTTTGACCTTTTGGAGAGATGAAATTAATTGAAATTGAGTCAATTGCACTCTTAATTAATGGTGCTGGAAAATTTAACACAAATCCTTGATGTTCAATATTATCAGCAGCAGCTTCAATTTTCAAATCAATTAGATTTTCTGGCTTTTTATTCTCTTTTTGTCCAAAGTTGTTGCGTTTTGGCTTCTCCTGAGCTTTTTTTACTCTAGGAGCAATCAATTCAACTCTCTCTTTGAATGGAGTTAGACGGTTCAAAGAGTCTGTCTTATGGTATTTTACGTTTAGATATAAAGTATCTGGAGCTTTGTATGTTGTGTCGTTTATCCACATCACTAAACTATCTCTTGTTGGATTGAATTGTTTAATGATTTTTGACATCTGTAATCCTTCGAATCCTATTGAATCAATCTTAGGATATGGAGCTGAGAATGATATAAACATCATCTTTCTCTCTTTTCTTCCAGAATTTTTGATGTATTGACGTGTGGATGGTGTTTTAAAAAGGTAAAGATCCAGCTCTTTGGGCCTTGCTAGACATGCTGCTGTATCTTTAATATCGGTGTATGCCAACTCAGGTGAATCTTTGCGCATTGTTTTTGATGGAGTGATGAAGTTGTCAATGAATGCACTCTTTTCGTTTTCGATATCGAACTTGCTATTTGCATTTATATCTAAAAAGGCAAATACTCTGTATGGTATTTTCTTTAGGTTTTTCACTACAAAGTAGCCCCACTTGTCGGTTTTGGCGATTTTTGCAGGAAAGGTCTTGTAGATAGAGGAGTCTGAAAGATCAGAATAGAATCCAATAGTTACCCCTTCAATTGGAAGCAGTGACTTATAGTCATATAAGAATCCAGATGCCATGAGAGAGTCTACAGTAGAGCCAGTAGAGAATGCTAAAGAGTAGGGAGGGAAAGGATTTCCTTCGTTATTGTCGGAAATTGAAGCTCCAAAATCAACAGTATAAGTTGTATTTGGCTTTAAGGTGTCTTCTAGTTCGATCACTACGCTTTTGGCTCTGATTTTTGGCTGAATTCTTTTTGATAGTGATGGAGAGATATAAATCTGCTTTTCGGCATCTTTTAATTGGACAAATTCATTGAATCTTAGCTCTATTCTGACATCTTTTACGGGAACATTTGTTGCACATGAATCTGGAGCAACTTTAACTAATACCGGAGCAAGAGTATCTTTTGGTCCCCCCATAGGAGGTGTGGATGTGTTTGCACACGATCCTGCCGAAAGATAGAGAGCAATTATGGCAATCGCCGGTAAAAGAGATACTTTTTTCAACATATTAATTGTCCTTTATTTCTGTTCTTGTTACGTGAGACATGCCCTTAACGGTACCTATCTGCTTGATTAATTTTTCGAGGTCTTCTGTGCTATGAACATACAAATCTATATAGCCTTCGAAGATTCCATCATGCGATTCTATGAAGATCTTTCTAATGTTTACACTTAAAACAAGTGTAATGTATTGTGTAACCTCATTTAAAATTCCAATTCGGTCTATTCCTCTCATACTTATACGCGCTAAAAATGAGAGTACAGAGTGTTTGCTCCACTTTGCTTTTACGATTTTTTCACCCTCTCTTGAGGCTAACTCTATTGCCTCTTTGCAGCTACTTTTATGCACAACAACTTCTCCGTCTTCGCCAATGAATCCAATAACTTTGTCTCCAGGAATCGGTCTGCAACACTCTGCAACACGATAAGAGAGTGTTTTATCAAGAGGATTTTCGCGTAAAAGATAGTCTTTCTTTTTATCGATCTTATCTGAGGTAATTTTAGCCTTTGAAGCATCATTAGTACCAACTTGATTAAGGCTTGTCCTTACTTCACTTTCGTCTGAATTGAGTTCCTCATCACTCTCCTCATTTTCATCACTATCTTCTGCCTCTTTATCGTTGCTTTCGGATCCTGTTATCTTGGAAAATTGCAAACTCCAATATCTTACAAATTTGTTACTTGAGTTCTTTTTAAGCAACTTAGAAAGGTCGGAAAGATCTATTACATTAGTTGCAATTTTAATATAAAGTTCCTCTCTATTGTTAAGACCATAACCTTCGGTAATCTTTTTATAGACTCTTAACTGAGGTGTAATACCCATCTCTTTGAGTTTTTTATCAAGAATGATTTGTCCCTCCTTGATTGAAGTGTTCATCTCATCTTTGATAGCAGCTAAAATAAGGGTCTTAGCTTTTGGGGTCTTTACAAATTCTAGCCACTCTCTCTGCGGCTTTTGAGACTCTGCAGTAATGATCTCAATTTGATCGCCATTTCTTAACTCATAATTGAGTGGAACTAATTTGAAATTGGCTTTTGCAGCAATTGCTTTCTCTCCAACTTGAGTATGTATTGCATAGGCTAAATCAAGAGCTGTCGACCCTTTTGGAAGCGCTTTTGATTCTCCTTTAGGTGTGAAGACGTATATTTCTGAAGATAAAAGACCTGTGTGGAATTTATCAAGAAACTCTAATGCATTTACATCTGGATTTTCAAGTACCTCTCTTACCATATTCAGCCATCGATCCATATCGTTCTCACTGGCCGATGCTCCTTTGTATGTCCAGTGCGCAGCTACTCCTCTCTCAGCTAGTTGGTCCATTCTCTCAGTTCTAATCTGAACTTCAATCCAATTTCCTTGTGGACCCATTACAGTGCAGTGCAAAGCCTCGTAACCATTTATTTTTGGTGTACTAACCCAATCTCTGATTCTGTCTGTTTTGGACAAATATAGTTCAGTAATCAAAGAATAGATATGCCAACACTGAACTCTCTCAGGCTCATTGTCTTTTGGTTCGAAGATTATCCTTACAGCATAAAGGTCGTAGATCTGCTCAAATGGGATCGACTTTGAAGTCATCTTTCTCCAAATAGAGTAGGGAGTCTTTGTTCTTTTTGCAATTGAAAACTTGTACCCAGCCTCTTTTAGACTGTTTGAGATAGGCTCGATAAACTGATCAATTGCACAACCCTTCTCTTCGGATATTTTGGAAATTTCAGCTTGAATTTCATCATATTCGGCAGGAAGAGTATGCATCAACCAGATATTTTCTAGCTCCGATTTAATAGTGTACAGACCAAGTCGATGGGCTAGAGGTATAAAAATATACATTGTCTCACTGAGTATTTTTGCCTTTTTATTCTCTGGCATATACTCAATTGTTCGCATATTATGTAGTCTGTCGGCTAGTTTTATCAAAATAACTCTAACATCGTCGTTGAGTGTTAGAATAATTCTTTTGAAATTCTCTGCTTGCCCAGATGACGAACTATCAAATGCGCTCTTGATTTTGGTGAGACCATCAACTAGAGATGCGATTTTTGCTCCAAAGATTCTTTCGATATCTTCTGTCGTATATTCGGTATCCTCTACAATATCGTGTAGAAGCGCTGATACGATTGATTTGTAGCCAAGACCTATCTCTTGGACAACAATTTTGGCAACTGATATAGGATGTAAGATATACGGCTCTCCCGATCGCCTTCTCACTCCATTATGAGCGGCATTTGCAAAATCAAATGCTTTGAGCACGGTTTCGTACTCGCTTTGATTCGCACATCGTTTAAGACTGGCAATTCTCAGCTCCTCAAACTCTTTTTCTATCAGTTCCCTGTCTTTGTCCGTAAACATATCTTCTTATTTATCAGATTATCTAGTATAATAGATCTCTTTTACCACGTTTAATTTGATCGATTTTTAATTTAATTTCTGACCTTTTAACAGGATCAGATATTTTTAAAATCTCATTTTCAATTAATTGATAGCCGGCCTCTTTTGTTTTATCAGACGAATAGTCTTCCAAATATTCTGCCAAAGTCATCATAGCATTAGGTGTACAGAATTTTCCAATGAATCCGGGAATAGCATATTCCATGAAATGTTCTCCAGTTCTGCCTACTCTGTAGCATGATGTACAGAAGCTTGGGATAAATTCGCGTCTTAATAGCCATTCGATTACAGAATCAAGTTCTCTGTTGTCGCCAATTTGGAACTGTTCGCGATCGAGCTCTTGCTCTTTTTCTCTAGATTCTTGATAACCACCAATTTCTAATCTTGTTCCAGCATCAATTTGAGAGACTCCAAATTCGATTACAGCATCTCTTATCTCTTTGCTTTCGCGTGCTGTCATGATTAAACCTGTGTAAGGTACTGCCATTCTTAAGATTGCGACAAGTTGTTTAAACTGCTCGTCGGTTACTTGATATGGTAAGTGTAAATCTAGACCTAATGCTGGTTTTACCCTTGGGAAGCTTATTGTATGAGGTCCAACTCCAAATTTGCGTTGTAGATAAAGAGAGTGGGAGACAAGACCTAAAACCTCGAATCTCCAGTCGTATAGACCAAATAATGCACCAATACCAACATCATCGCATCCTCCTTCAAAAGCTCTGTCCATTGCATTCAGACGCCACATATAGTCGCTTTTGATGCTAGGAGCAGGATGGAACTTTGCATAGGTTGGCTGATGGTAAGTCTCTTGGAAGACTTGAAAAGTACCAATTCCAGACTCTTTTACAATTCTAAACCCTTCAACATCTAAAGGAGCAGCATTGATATTTACTCTGCGAATTTCACCATTTCCCACCTTTACGCTATAGCATGTCTTTACGGTTCTAGCTATGAACTCTGGTGTGTATTTAGGGTGCTCTCCGTAAACTAAGATAAGCCTTTTGTGACCCTCTTTCTCTAATTGCTCTACCTCTGCAACTAACTCGTCTTCCGAAAGCGTTCTCCTTACTGCATGCGATAAAGAGCTTCTGAATCCACAATAAAGACAATTATTTACGCAGTTATTACCAATATAGAGTGGTGCAAAAAGGACAATTCTATTGCCGTAGATAGATTTTTTTAACTCTCTAGCTGTCTGGTAAAGCTCCTCTAATAGTTCGGGAGATTTAATAGCTAGCAAAGAGGCTGTCTCTTCGAGCGATAGAGCCTGTTTTCTTTTACTTTTTTCGAAGATTTCCCTAATCTTAATAGGATCTTCTTTAGTGTTGTTTATTAAGTCGTGCAGAAGATCTTCGTTAATGAAGTTTTCTGCATCTTTTGATAATTCTCTTTTCATTCTTTAAATTTATAATTGTCGACATTCTGGAAAGCATGAGATAGTTCGGTGCCGAAAAGGATCAGAGTCCAGCTGATATTCATCCAGATTAAGAATAGGGGAATAGCTGCAAATACTCCATAAACGGAATTCAGACCCGAAACCATTATCTGAGTCTCCAGATAGAAAAATTGAACTACGATAAATGCAAATGATACAATTACCGATGAATTAAATGCTGCAGAAACTTTTACTTTAGTGTTTGGTATAAATCTGTATATCAATGTAAAAAGAGTTGCAACAAGAACATAAAATATTATCCATGTAAACAGAGAGGTAATAGGAATATAGTTATTAATACCTAAACTCAATGATTGCATAGTGTTGATATATAAGACGGCTAGCGTCAAGAAGGCCATGATTATAAAAGGGGCAACAGCTAATAGGATTAGATAAAAAGTGATTTTTTTTCCAAAAGATCGACGGTTTCCAACCTTCCAGATGTCGTTAAAACACTTTTCGACGCTGAGCATTAGCCAAATAACAGTCCATAGGTAGATAACAAAGCTTATAATGCCAAACAATCCGTTTTGACTTGTAGAGATAACATTGTTGGCAAATTTTAAGATATAGTTGATAGTCTCTTCGTTACCCGAAAAATATGTATAAATAAGTGCTTCTAATCGTTTTCCAAGTCCAAAGCCATTTGTAATAGTAAAGACCATTGCTACAAATGGAACAACTGCCATTAGCGAAAAGAAACTTAGAGTTGTTGCTTGCATACCAATTTTATCGGCACCAACTCCTCTGATAGTAATGATAAAAACCTTTAAATATCGCACCATCCGAGCCTTCATAATGCTAAGCTCAGACATATCAAGATGCCAAATGTCATTTAGAATGAATTTGAGAACTCTTTGATAAGTGTGTTTTATTTTTGGATATTTTTTCACTTTAGTTTACTCATAAATTTTTCAGAATCAATAATAAATCTTGTGTGGGTACCTTTTCCAATCAGACCCTTTGAGTCAGATGCAGTGACTTCGAAAACAATCTTTCGTCCATCGACTTCACTAACAACGCATTCGGCAGACACCGTATCTCCAACAGGAGTAGCTTTTAAGTGTTGAATGCAGACTTCGGTTCCAACTGTATCAAATCCTTTGTCAAGATAAGGTTTTACTGCCAAATGACAAACCTGTTCCATAAATGCAATCATTGCAGGAGTAGCGAAAACCTCTAAGAGTCCTGAACCATATACTGATGCTGTATCTTTAATCTCAACGATTTTTGAGATTTTATTCTTAATACCAATCTCTACCATCTTTATAGAATTTTGTCAGCAATTTCAGAGAATCCCTCCATTTTCTGTTCGTCAGGCGCACCAATTAACTCAACTGGAGGAGCAACTAGGTTCCAAGACATCTTTTCTGCAAATAGTTCAAGATATTTTACTCCGCCACCATTCCAGCTATAAGAGCCAAACAGAGCATAGTTTTTGTCTTTTGGATTTACAATCTCAAGTTCATGACAAAGATGTGTCATCATTGGATGCATAAACGAGTTATATGCACATGAGCCAAGGATTACACTTTTGTATTTCCAGATATCATTGATTATAAATGAAACGTGTGTTTTAGATACATCGTGTATTTTGATGTTTTTTACACCTCTTTCGGCGATTAATCTTGCAACATAGTCTGCCATTTTTTCGGTATTGCCATACATTGATGCATAGACTATTACAACTCCATCTTCTGACTCAAATTTGCTCCATTTGTCGTAAAGTCCAACTACTTTCATTGGATCTTGTCTCCAAACAGGGCCATGAGATGGACAAATGATGTTAATATCAACTCCCTTTAGTTTTGCAAAGGCCTTTTGAACCATAGCACTGTATTTTCCAACGATATTAGAGTAGTAGCGTCTCATTTCATCTTCAAAGAAGGTGAAATTCACTTCGTCGTCAAAGATACCTCCATCCAACGTTCCAAAGCTGCCGAAAGCATCACAAGAGAACAGAATTTTTTCTGTAGTGTCGTATGTCATCATTGTCTCTGGCCAATGAACCCAAGGAGTCATCACAAATTTTAGTTTATGATGTCCTAACTCTATCATATCTCCATCAGCAACTTCGTGAAAATTATCTTTGTTGAGTTTGTAATACGCCTCAAGCATTTTGAAGGTCTTATTATTACCAACGATTTTAATCTCTGGATAAAACTTAAGCAATACACCAATCATGCTGGAATGGTCGGGTTCCATATGGTTTACAATCAAGTAATCTAGAGTTTTTCCATTAAGATGGTCTTTTATTGTATCCAAATAATCATCCTTAGAACCAAACTCTAAAGTGTCAATTACTGCAGTTTTTTCATCTACAATGATATACGAGTTGTATGCAACACCATTAGGGAGAGGCCAATTGTTCTCAAACAGATGTTTTTTTCTGTCGTTTACACCAATATAAAATACCTTTTCCTTTACCTGTATCTTTTTCATAAATTATATAATATTATTTTTCAATTATTTATCATGTTCATGAACTCTTCTTCGGTAATAATTGCAACACCTAGTTTCGCCGCTTTTTCTAGCTTCGAAGGACCAGCCTTTTCACCTGCAAGTAAGTAATCAGTTTTTGAACTTACAGAACTTGAGTTTTTTCCTGAATGCGACTCTATTAGTGCTCCAATAGCCTCTCTGGAGATGCTAAAATTCCCCGATATAACAATCGTTTTGCCTTTAAGTTTATCAGAAATTACTTCACTTTTCGATGATTCTGATTGAAAATTAAGTCCAAATGATTTAAGTCTATCAATTAGCTCAATATTTTTACTATCGGTGAAATACTCAATTATTGATTCTGCTAAAGTCTCACCAACTTCTGGAATCGACAGCAACTCCTCTTTTGTAGCATTTGCTATTTTTGAGATTTCATTCAAACCTGTTGTAAGGTTTTTGGCAGTTGTCTCGCCGATATGTCTGATTCCTAGTGCAAAAAGCACTCTGTTAAATGGAACTGCTCGCGAAGATTTGAGACTTTCAAGAAATCTTTCGGCAGATCTATCTTTCCAACCTTCTAAAGTTAAAAGTCTCTCTTTATCCAATTCGTATAGGTCTGCAGGATTTTTAATAAATCCTGCTTGGAAGAACTGTTCTATAGTGGCGTCGCCTGCTAAGATATCCATAGCCTTGCGTCCACAAAAGTGTACAATTTTTGCCTTTATTTGAGTAGGACATCCAATTGAATTCGGACAATAATGACGAGCCTCTAATTCAGATCGTTGAAGTTTTGTTCCGCAGTCTGGACAAAATTCAGGAAAGAGGACCTTTGCCGATTCCTCATTTCGTTTAGTTTTATCGACTCCGGTTATCTTAGGAATGATCTCACCACCTTTTTCAACAAAAACATAATCATTTAAATGTATGTCTAATAGCTCAATCTGATCGGCATTATGGAGTGATGCTCTTTTAACTTTTGTTCCTGAAAGATGTACTGGTTCTAGATTTGCGACAGGTGTTACTGCTCCAGTTCTGCCAACTTGAAAATCGACAGATATCAGTTTCGTAAGAGCCTCTTCGGGCTTAAACTTATAAGCTGTTGCCCATCTAGGTGATTTTGCAGTATATCCTAATGAATTTTGAAGGGCAATCTCGTCAATTTTGATTACAACTCCATCTGTGGCATAAGGGAGGTCACGACGTGCAACATCCCATTTATCAATATAGTCGAAGACATCTTGTCTGCTTTCGCAAAGTTCAGTATATTTCGAAGTGGGGAGACCCCATTCTGCTGCTTTTTTTAGCGATTCATAGTGACTTGAAAAGCTAAAATCCTCACAAACAATATGGTACAAGATGCAGTCTAATCCTCTGTTTTTAATAAGTGTACTATCTTGTAATTTTAATGAACCTGAAGCTGCATTTCGTGGGTTTGCAAATAGATTTTCTCCACTTTCTGCTCTCTCTTGATTGAGTCTATCGAACGAAGAGTAGGGCATAAAGATCTCTCCTCTAATATCAAAATCTTTTGGATATCCACTTCCAGATAGCTTTTGAGGAATTGAAGGAATTAGCTTCACATTTTCAGTTACATCATCACCAACAATACCATCTCCTCTTGTCAACGCTCGCTTTAAAACACCTTCGGTATAGGTTAAAGATATTGCTGTGCCATCAATTTTGAGTTCGCAGCTTACTTTATAAGAATTATTAACTTTATCAACTCTCTCAAAAAAAGCATCTAACTCTCCTTTATCGTAAGTATTACTTAAAGAGAGCATCGGAAATCTATGGGCAGATTGTTCAAAAAAACTTCCGCCTGTCTTTTTTTCGATGTCGCTTCCAACTTTCACAGTTGGTGAGTCTATTGTTGCAAATTGAGGATATTTTTTTTCTAATCCGGCAAGATCTTGTAGAAGGATATCATACTCAAAATCAGATATAACAGGCTCATTTTTTACATAATACCTGTGATTGTGTTCAAGTATGGTATTACGCAGTTCATCAATTCTGCGCTTAATATCGTCGGTATTTTTTTTCATAATTTATCCCACAAATTTACATATTTTTTAATTATTATTAAATTTGCCCGCTCAATTAAATAATGTGAAGTAACAAAAGATGAAAAAATCAATTGTAATTCTGACAGGAGGAGGTCCTGCACCAGGCATGAATACCGTTGTTGGTAGTATTGCAAAAACCTTCATTTCAAGAGGATATCGTGTACTGGGACTACACGGTGGATACAAAGGTCTATTCTCTATAGAACCAAATTTTACTGAGATTGACTTCGTACTCGCTGATGCAATATTCAACAGAGGCGGCTCATTTGTAATGATGAGCAGATACAAACCCACAGTTAACGATTTTGAACAAAATTTCAACCTTGATTTCTTTAAGGAAAACAACATTCAACTTCTTGTTACAGTAGGTGGCGACGACACTGCTTCAACTGCAAACAGAGTTGCTAAATTCCTTGCCGAGAAGAACTACAAAATTGCTAACATTCACGTTCCTAAGACAATTGATAATGACCTTCCACTCCCGATGGAGGCTCCAACTTTTGGATATCAATCAGCTAAGGCAGAGGGTGCAAGAATTGCATCTACTGTTTACGAAGATGCTAGAACAAGTGGAAACTGGTTTGTTGTATGTGCGATGGGAAGATCCGCTGGACACTTAGCATTCGGAATCGCGTCTGCAGCGCACTATCCAATGATTGTTATTCCTGAAATGTTCAACAAGACAACAATCACTGTAGATAAGATTATTAAACTTGCTGTATCTTCGATTATTAAGAGACATATTTTAGGTCTGTCATATGGTTCAGTAATGATCTCAGAGGGGGTATTTCATGAACTAAGTGATGAAGAACTTAAAAAGTCAGGAGTTAACTTCTCTTTCGATGAACATGGCCATCCAGAGCTTGGTAAAGTTTCTAAGGCTCATATCTTCAGCGAAATGGTTGAAGCTAAATTAAAACAATTGAATATTAGCACTAAAATTCGTCCAGTTGAGATTGGATACGAAGTTAGATGTCAACAACCAGTTGCTTTTGACCTTGTATATTGTACAAGATTAGGAATGGGTGTTTATCAACTATTCAAAAGCGGAGAGACTGGATGTATGGTTTACATCAATGAATATGGTGATGCTAAGCCGCTATATTTAAAAGACTTACAAGATCCTCAAACTGGCAAAATTCCACCAAGAGGAGTAAATATCAATTCAGAAAAGATTCAAGCAATTTTCGACAATATTATGCACTATGTAACCGAAGAGGATTACGCTGCTGCAAAAGAGATTGTTGCTGATCCTTCGGAATACGATTTCAAGAAGATTCTTAACTGGTAAATGTCAAAATTTACCATATATCAGTTACTGCCTAGATTATTTGGGAACACTAACGAGAGTTGTGTTCCCAATTCTATTTTATTAGTAAATGGTTGTGGGAAATTCAATGATATCACAGAAGAAGTTATAATAAAAATCAAAGAGCTTGGAATTACACATATTTGGTATACAGGTATAATAGAGCATGCAACTTGCACTGATTATTCAAGTAATGGAGTCACTAAAGATTGTTGTTCTGTAGTCAAGGGAGTTGCTGGATCACCTTACGCAATTAAGGATTATTACGATGTCGATCCAGATTTGGCAGTTGATGTCGATAACAGGATGGAAGAGTTTGAAAATCTAATTTCCAGAACTCATACCTGTGGTTTAAAAGTCATTATTGATTTTGTGCCAAATCATGTTGCCAGGCAATATGTTCATGATTATAATACAATCAATTTTCCAACTTTTAATGATGATAATTACTATATTCTTGATGGTGAATTAGTTTTGCCTGTGCAATCTAGCTCGTGTATGTTTAAAGAATCTCCAGCTAAAGCAACTGGAAATGATTGTTTCTCTACACATCCTACGATAAATGATTGGTATGACACTGTAAAACTAAACTATAACAAAGAGGATACATGGTTAAAAATGGCCCAAATTCTCGATTTCTGGGCATCTAAAGGCGTAGATGGATTCAGATGCGACATGGCAGAGATGGTGCCTGTATCGTTTTGGAAATACTCAATAAATCGAACAAAGGAGAGATTTCCTGATCTCATATTTATTGCAGAGATATATAATCCATCACTCTATCGCGATTATTTAAATGTCGGAGGATTCGATTACCTATACGACAAAGTAGGTTTGTATGATACTTTAAAAGATGTAATTTGCAATAGAAGACCAGCTTCTGATATTACAAAATGTTGGCAAAGTGTTGATGATATTCAAAACAGAATGTTAAACTTCCTCGAAAACCACGACGAACAGAGAATTGCCTCCGATTATTTTGCAATAGATCCTCAAAGAGCTATCCCAGCTGTAGCAATCTCTCTACTAATGAATAAAGCTCCATTTATGATCTATTTTGGACAAGAGCTTGGAGAGAGAGGTATGGATAATGAGGGATATAGCTCAATTGATGGAAGAACTTCAATCTTTGATTATTGGTCTGTTAAAACTATAAGAAACTGGATTAAAGGAGATTGTATTAGCAATTTAAGGAATCAATATAAATTAATTCTAAATCTTGCTCTTGCAGATGATTGCATTAAAGAGGGTGGTTTTTACGATTTGCAGTATGCTCAAAATGATGGAGAGTACTTTAACTATTACTCTAATTATGCCTTTATAAGATATTATAAAACACAGCTTATAATTATTGTTGCAAATTTTTCCAACGAAAGCAGGAGCGTAAAATTAAGACTACCAAAAGAGATGTTTGACCACTGCAATCTTGTTGACAATTGTAATTATAAAGCAACGGATCTTATGAGTGATCAGTGCTTTGAAAGAATATTAAACTCCTGTGATCCTTACGAGTGCTTAGTTGATGGCAACAGTGTCTCTTTAATAAAATTCAGTCAATTATAAACTATTGGTATTTAATCCTCGAAATATCAACAACTTTATCTATACTTTTACTTTCAATATCTCGTTCCAATCTGTTGTATATTTGGCAGATAAATGTTCTTGATTTGCTTTAAACCGATCTACACCCTGAGCAGCGGTTACAATTGAAGCTCTTCCGTATGACATATTGATCTCATCCATAACCTTCATTATTTTGTCGTGTTTTATCGTGTCAGTCTCGCAAAAAAGGGATGCAGGAGTCTCTGCTTTAGGTGTTATATCTGAAAGAATAACCCCTGCTTTTTTATACAGATAACCTTTTCTATAGATTTTTAGCAGACCGCTACATGCGTGTCTTATAAGCTCAATTGTGCTATCAGTATGGTTTTCGAGAGGAATTACAATTGATTGATGATGCTGTGGCATGTCAGCTCGATGAAAGTTAGTCAAAATAAACACTGTTAAACTTCCGCAGACAGAGCGTTGCTTTCTCAACTTTTCGGCACAAGATGATGCAAAATAAGCTACAGATTTACAAAGCTCTTCGAGATCTCCAATATTTGAAGCAAAACTTCTACTAGTACATATTTGTTGCTTATCTTCAATTATTTCTGCGAACTCGACACACGCTTCACCTCTCAGTTCTTTCCATGTCTTTAATCCAACTATACTCATTTTTTTACGAACCCAATCAGGCGATAGATTTGTAAATTCTAAGGCGGTACTGACTCCATTTTCATTGAGCATTTTAGCATATCTTCGACCAATACCCCACACATCGTTGATTGGAAATGTTTTCAAAACTTTGTTTATATCACGGTCGTCATACATGAAACATGAATTCTGAAGCTTTGGATATTTCTTGCATAACTTACTGGCAATTTTAGCAAGTGTCTTTGTCTTTGATATTCCAATACTTACTGGTATTCCAGTATGCTTACGTACAGTATAAGCTAGTGTTCTACCTAGGTCGGGAATCAACTCTTCATTTATTCCAGTAAAATCCAAAAAAGCCTCATCTATAGAGTATACCTCTGTTGCAGGTACAAAAGATTTTAAAGTCTCCATCACCCTTGCCGACATGTCTCCATAAAGGGTAAAGTTTGTTGAGTAGACTTTAATATCATGTTTATGAATAAGTTCCTTGATTTCAAATAGTGGTTGACCCATTTTAACTCCAAGAGCTTTAACCTCATTAGATCTAGAGATTACACATCCGTCATTATTGCTGAGAACAACAACAGGTTTGCCGCACAAAGATGGATTAAACACTCTTTCGCAGCTAACGTAGAAGTTATTACA
Source organism: Bacteroidales bacterium (assembly GCA_041441455.1). GTDB lineage: Bacteria > Bacteroidota > Bacteroidia > Bacteroidales > UBA932 > JAFIHK01. Next base: position 29,766 of record JASDTB010000100.1, on the reverse strand, counting down.
GTCTGCTAACCCAATGAGTTTCATAAAATCAGAAGTGTTTTCTGAATTTTTTCAATTTTGTGATTGAAAAGATTAAAATCAGACCTGACAATAACCCTAAATAATTTGCCAACAGATCAAAAAGATCAAAATCACGATAGTCTGTCAATCTTTGAGAGAATTCTAAACCAGTACTTAATATAAGGCCGAATAAAAGTATATAAATAAAGATTTTATAGTGATATTTATATTCTAAATTTTTTCCAAAAGCAAACCATGATGCAAAGGAAAAAGGAAAGAACATTAAAAAATGAATATACTTGTCTGTCTCAATACCCCAAAGTAAACCAGGTAATTCAACTCCTGTATCTTTGAAAGAGTATAGACATAAAAAGATAAGGGTAGCTATATAAAGCCAGAATCCAAGTGTGAAAATTGCACGTATATGTTTCATTAAAATGTCTTTTTTATAATGTAACGAACAATACCCCAGATCATAAATTCGTTACTTTTATCAACTCTTATCTTTTTAAACTTTGGGTTTGCAGGTACAAGATAGACACAATCCTCTTCGATTTTAACTCGCTTTAAAGTAAATTCCCCATCTAAAAAACATACAGCCAAGCAATTATCAGTTGGGTCGCAAGATTTGTCGATCACAAGAAGGTCTCCATCATCTACTCCATCTTGAATCATACTCTCTCCCGAAACTCTAGCATAAAAAGTAGAGGAGGGATTTCGTACCAAAGCTTTATTTAAGTCCAGTTTATTATCCAAATGATCGTCTGCAGGAGAGGGGAATCCAGCATGAACAGGGGATTCGGAAAATGTGATATAGAGTTCATTTTCCAGACTAGGGGAGTATATTTCTATTGTGCTATTTTTCATGCATTTAATTCTTTATTTATTCAAAAGAATCTGCAACAAAAATACTTAATCAAAAATTATAATCACACATTAAATTCAATTTTTAACACATTCATTCTTAATTTTAACTCAAATAGTCCTTAAAAGATTAAATTTGAACCATAATTAATCACTAACACAATGAAAAAGATTTATTTGTTTCTGTTGATACTTATAATCAGCAGAGTCCCTATTAATGCTCAAAATATTGAGGGTTCATGGGGAGGAATACTAAAAATTCAGGAAAACCAGTTGAAAGTTGTTGTAAACTTGAAATTTAAAGACTCTGTGTATACGGCAACAATGGATAGCCCAGATCAAAATGTGTTCGGAATACCTGTAAAAGAGGTCTCTTTCGAAAACTCTGTTCTTAAACTAAAAATTCCTTCGATGTTTGTTGAATACTCTGGAGTATTTGTGATTGATAAATTCTTAGGATCATTTAAACAAGGAGGGCAGACATTCGCATTGAATCTCTCTAAAAGAGTTGTAAAAGAGCCGAAAAGACCTCAAACTCCAACAGCGCCATATCCCTATTATTCAGAAAATGTGACATTTGAGAATAAAATCGCAGGTGCAACATTGGCAGGGACTTTAACCTTACCATCTAAAGATGGCAAATACCCTGTTGTTGTATTAGTTAGCGGTAGTGGACAGCAGAACAGAGATTCTGAGATTATGGGGCACAAGCCTTTTTTAGTATTAGCAGATTATCTAACTAAAAATGGTATTGGAGTATTAAGATATGACGACAGAGGTGTCGGAGAGTCTAAAGGTAGCTTAATAGGTGTAACAACATATGATTTTACCGATGATGCAATAGCTGCTGTAGAGTATTTATCACAACGTAAAGATGTTAGTGTCATAGGGATGATAGGTCATAGCGAAGGTGGAATGATTGCTCCACTTGCTGCTACAAAATGCGATAAGATTAAATTCATTGTAATGATGGCGGGTCCCGCAGTGCCTGGAAGGGAGATTCTAGCAAAGCAAAATACCGAAATAGCACTTAGATCGGGCGTTGATTCATCTCAAGTGATGCTCTTTGAGCAGTTGAATAGAGAGTTATATGATATAGTAAAGATTGCACCAAAAAGCAGTGAATTGAAATCATTAATAAAAGAGAAACTTATCACTGCAAGTAAAGGGGCAGTAAGTGATGAAGTTGCAGACAAACAAGCAGCCCAACTTACAAGTTCGTGGATGGTCGGTTTCCTTAATTTCAATCCTGCAAAATATTTAAGCACGCTTAAAATACCAATTTTAGCTGTTTATGGCACTAATGACACACAGGTAGATTCAAAAATGAATATAAATGCTGTAAAACAGATATTTAGCAATAATTATAACATGAATGTTACTACGAATAACAAGCATGTTACAATAGCTGAATTACAAGGATTAAACCATTTATTCCAGGAGTCGTCATCTGGCTTGCCAAATGAATATGCATCAATTGAGCAGACAATATCTCCGAAGTTTCTTGTTCTTCTGAATGAATGGATGAAATCTATCAAAATTATCAACAACTAGCATATTATAGAAGATGAGATCACTAAATATCAAAAGAGTAATCTTTATAACAATCTGTTTATTAACTTTTCAGATTGGAAAATCGTGCACTAAAGTTGAAAATGTTAACAATAGAAGCGATTATCAAAATCCAAAATCATGGTATAAATCATTAAATGAAAGCCAAAGCTCAAAAAGGGCAGACGTTTTCTATATTGCCCCAACGTGTATATTTGATTGGAAGGACTCTTCTGGACAGTTATTGCACAATATGGACATTAACAACGAAAGACAAAGAGCAGCAGTAAATGGTGCGGTTGTGCTAGCTGAAAAGCTATTTGGGGACAGCTGTAACTTTTATGCCCCTTATTACAGACAAATTACGATAGAATCTTGGTATTTATATCCTCATACTGAGTGGCAAAAACGATTCGACATTGCAATGAGTGATATTAAAAGTGCTTTTGATTACTATATAAAGCACATAAATAATGGACGCCCTTTTATTCTAGCAGGACACAGCCAAGGAGCGAAGGCAGTTATAGAGCTGCTAAAAAGCTCAATGAATGAAGAGACTTACAAAAGGTTAATAGCTGCATATCCTATTGGATTTTCAATCAATCAGACAGAACTAGATCAGAATAAGTATTTAGTTCCGGCTCAAGATTCTTTAGATTTAGGGGTTATTATTGCCTTCAATTCAGTAATTGATAACAGTGGATTGTCTCCGATGTTAAAAGACAATAAGGTTTGTATAAATCCAATCAATTGGAAAACAGACGAAACTTATGCTGATTCTACTAAAAACAGAGGAACAGTATTTATCGGTCCAGACGGTTCGATTGTGAGTGAACGAGCAGGAAGCATTGCTGCAAAAATAAATAAGGAACATAATGTTTTATTTGTAGAAGGAGCTTCTGCAGATAAATATTATGTTCCTCAAATTAAATTATTGTTCCCTAAAGGAAGCTTTCACGTTCAAGAGTTCAATTTCTATTTTCGTAATCTTCAAAAAAATGTGATTGATAGAATGCACTCTTGGTATAACAAACGTTATTGAATGTATAAAACTTTTTGGAATAACGATTTTTCACGCCCATTAACAGCAATAACTACATAGTTTTTACCAGTTTCACCAGTATAAGATTTGTTAGCTCCATGATATTTAAGAATGGCATCCCAAGAAGTTGTGGTGCCTTTTCTTTTTAATTCATAAACAGCATATGTTGTAGCATTAGAAGCATCTGGCCAAGTGATAGTTTTGCTACTAAGAGTTACAGAAGGCACACTAGGCGCTGCATACTGATAGGTACCCATTTTTGGCACTAAGCTTAATCCAGGATATAGAGTTTGCTTAAGAAGCTGATTAAGTGTATTAAAAATACTTGTAGGGTCGGTATTAGTAATATGTTGGGTTCTGAACCAACAGTGGCCTTTAACATTTGATAAACCTCTGCAAACATTTACTTCATTTTGAAATTCAGTAGATGAAGGGAAACCAGATTCTCCCAATCTATATGCAGCAAGACCTGGGAAAATTGGGATATTGTTAGCAGACTTGGTATTCCAGAAATTTGCTAGAGTAGTAAAATCTGCAGTTGAGTGACCAATTTGCCAATAAATTTGTGGAGCCAAATAGTCGATTGTACCACTATTTATCCAGGTTACAGGATTTGCATATAAAGCAAGTGTATTTGCATATTGACCAGAAGGAGATATTCCAAACAATGCTTTAGGTTTTGTTGCTTTTACAGCGTCGTAAACAGCTTTTACCATTAGATCAATATTATTCTCTCTCCATTTATGAACGTCTGTAAAAGAGCCTTTATATTGTTGATAAGTGGCTGTGTCATCCCATATCGTTGGTTTATTTTGAAGCCCATCAGGATAAAAATAATCATCAAAATGAATTCCATCAACATCATATTTGTTAAGAATTTCTACAACAACGTTTTGTAAATATTGTCTTACTTCAGGTAGTCCAGGATTCCAATATCGAGTAGTAATGTCTTCACCTTTATCATTTTTTGTAATGTAGCTGCAATACCATTCTGGATGTAATAATGCAGGGTGTCCGGCAGGATAAGTTATTGTAGATGAACCTAATCTTAATGGATTTAACCAAGCATGGATCTCAATACCTCTCTCGTGAGCAGCCTGTACAGCAACTGCAAGAGGATCATAACCTGGATTTTGTCCGTAATTACCAGTAAGGTAGCGTGACCAAGGAAGAATAGACGAAGCGTACATTGTTTCGCATGAAGACATTGCCTGGAAGAAAATCACATTGATATTTAAGTTCTTTAATTTTTCAATGGTGTTAATCAGTGCAGATGTTTGAGCAGTAGAGCCAGTGGTACCAGCAGGCCAGTCAAGACCATATACAGTTGTTACCCAAGCAGCTCGCATTTCGTGATTAATTATCACATTGTCAGTAGCTGGGTTAAAAACTGCAGTTGGATCGGGATTGGGGTTTGGATTCGGGTTGGGAGAGGGGATTACGCTGTCTTTGGAGCATGAGGCAACTAAAATGACAAGCGTCAGGAACAGAACAATTTTACTTTTCATAATTAAGTTTTTCGATAAATTCATCAATAGCTTTATAGTTGATATTAGATTCGCTTTGTGAAATTTTTGCAACCTTTTTGATTGCCATTTTTTCGAAAAAATTCATTTTTTCTAGTAAAATTTCTCCACCCATAAATTTCTTGACAATAGCCCTTTCATATGCAAATGCAGGGAAAGAATTTTTAATTTCAAGCTCTTGTTTCTCAAGATCGGGTTCCATTCCGCAAATAAAAAGAGCAATTTTTTTATTTAATAGCTCTTCTTGATTGGCTTCGCAGAATTTAAAAATACTTTTTTGAATAGTTCCAACATAGACAGAACCTCCAAGGATAATAGTATTATAATTTGAAAGATCTATAATCGTTTGATTTTTAAGATTTATTACATCGGAATGTTCTTTTCCGACTCTCTCAGCAATCAAATTGGCAACCTTCTCTGCGGTCCCATGCTTTGAATTAAAAATTATCGCAGTCTTCATAGAAAAAAATTACTGCTGTAAAGATAAATAAGATTATTGATTATGATACAATACCAATTTTATCTAATATAGGTTTAATTGATGTTTGATGAAATTCAAATCCCAAAGATTCTATTCTAAAACCAAGCAGAATACCTGCAAGTTCTTCAAATGATAAAACAGGAATGCCTTGATTATTATTTCCATATGAAATATTATTTGCCTCTTTTAGCACATATTGCCATCTATCTAAAAACATCGTGCAACCAGGACAATTTGTGATAATTAAATCTGGTTCAAATTTACTCATAGAATCAAATTTAATTTTTGAATTTGTAAGTGAATATCCTCTGTTTGATTTTAAAAGATATTGTCTAAATCCAAATCCACAACAATGTCTTCTTTCAGGATAGTCAATTTGTTCTCCTCCCCATTCATCCGTTAGTGCACTTAAGATCTGCGGGTATTCAGCCCCTCCAACACCATGTTCTGGAAAAATTTTTGCGTAATGGCAACCAACGTGATCAACAATCTTTAAAGGGGTATTATGCTCTTTATCAATAAGCTTATAAATAGACTTATTTGCAATTTCTTTACGAAATTTATAAATAATATCAGAAGAATGGATAATGGACTTCGGAATATTAAATTCTTTTCCAGTAGTTTGCTTTAATATTTCACGAATTTTAAATTCTAAGCCTGGATTATGCTTCCAAGTCTCTACAACTTCTGTATAAATTCCAAATGAAGTTACACAAGAACATACAAAATTTTGGTAACCAGCCTCTGTCATCAATGCAAATTGTCTTGCTACTACAGTCATTGTTGTTTCGAGAGGTAAAAGTCCAGAGTGATAAGCAATGCCAGTACATGTTGTTTGATTTGCATCATCAAATATGTCCTTATTAAGAACTTTCTGTACTATTTTTAAAAAAATCTCTTCACTTGCAGGAAATATATTCTGTCTGATACAACTTCTAGCAAAATAGTAATTATCATCGGGAATCTCTTTTTGAAAACTACTCCAAACTTTTGATTTTAAACTATTCATTAGATGTAACTTTTTCTGAAGTAATGTAATTAGTTGCGCCTGTAGCATCAAAAATTGCTTGTAACTCTTTTATTGACTCTTTGGGTATAGCTCTTAATCCACCTTTTATATTTTCGAGATATGAAGATCCTGCTATTTTTAATTTTTTTATTTTATCTATACGTAAGTAGTCAATCAATGGAGAGTGTTCTGGGTGTTCTGCGAGATTTATATCATCTATATGAATACAATACCCAGTTTTTAAAATCTGATCGATTATTTTATGTTTAAGTTCAATTTGTTTTTGGCCTTCTCTACTTTGTTTATATAATCCAGATACAATTGATAGATAGCGCAATGATTGAATTACATAACAGGGTGAGTTATCTCTTGGACATCTTGTTTTACATGACAAACACTCTCCGCAATACCAAATTTTATCTGATTGTAATAAAACTTCAATTTGTAAATTGTCATTTTGTTGAACTATATCCATTATTTCTCTTGGATCGTAATCCATTACTGCGGCTGCAGGACAAGTTGCTGTACATGTTCCGCAATTTATACAATTATTAAAGCCCTCAATGAATCTTATGTCTTGTTTTAACTCTTGAATATAGTCCATAATTCATTCTATTGTTTAATTATATAAAATCAAGAATTTTATCATATGTACTCTCCATTTCCTCTTTTCCAAATAGCCCATTTAAAAATCCAGAATCACAATTTGCACAAATAGATTCATCTATAGGTATTTGTGCAATAACAGGTATGTTAAATTCACTTGACAATAGATCTGCACCTCCTTTTCCAAAGATGAAATACTTTTCATTTTTATGTTCAGAAGGAGTGAACCATGACATATTTTCAACAATACCAATATTTTTAATATTATAACTCTTTTTGTACATAGAAATCGCTTTACGGACATCAGATAAAGCCATTAATTGCGGAGTAGTAACAATAATTACATTATCAATATTATAATCTTGCATCAATGTAATGTGGATATCGCCAGTTCCTGGAGGAGTATCAATTATTAAATAATCAAGTTCTCCCCATTCTGTGTCATCAATTAGCTGCTTAATTGCATTAGAAGCCATTGGACCTCTCCATATCACTGATTGATCCATTTTAACTAAATAACCTATTGATTGTATCTTTACACCATTCCTTTCTGATGGCACTAATTTTTTACCATTTTCTGTATCAATGATATTCTTTGAATTATCCTGATCTCCAAAAAGGACGGGAATAGATGGCCCATATATATCAGCATCCATAATACCAGTTTTAAATCCTTGTCGCGCTAGTGCTACTGAAATACCAGCTGCTATAGTTGATTTGCCAACACCACCTTTTCCAGATGCTACAATAACTATTTTATTAATTTTATTCATTTTACTGATTTTTAATATAATTATATACTTTTTTTATTGAAGTAGAGAACTCGTTTTTAGATGCCATGCTCTCCATTTTATTTGTTATAAGGTCTCTTAACACACTGTTCGAGAATACTAATTTTGAAATAATCTCAATATTGTTTTGTTTACACCACTCTTGAATACAATTTGAAAGCGAAATATTTAAATTATATTTATTAATAATACACTTTGCATTTATTCCTTTTTGAAGAACTAAATCAACTAATCTTTTCAAGTCGCTAAAAGCATTTATAGTCGGTTCTATTACAATTAAAACATACTTACAACCTGTCATTGAGGCCATTACTGGGCAAGCAATACCTGGCGGACCATCAATGATTATTGTATTAATATTATTTTTTTTAGCAATTTCAACAGCCATTTCTCTAAGTTTAGTAACAGTTTTACCAGAATTTTCCTCTCCAGAGACCATTTCTGCTCGAATTAAATAACCATTTGAAGTTTTATCAATACATAATTTATCAATCTCCGATGAAACAATATTTATAGCTTCATTTGAACATACTTTTTTACATATCATACACCCTTCACAGAGAAATTCATCTATCAATGTTATCCCATTTCGAAAACTAATAGCTTTAAAACTACATAAGTCAATACATTTTCCACAATTAGAACATTTATCATTATTAATAAATGCTTTGCTTGCTGATGCATATGGATATGAAAGAAATTTTTTATGTGGATAGATTAAATGCATGTTTGGAGCATCAACATCGCAATCAACAACAACAACTTGGTCAAAACAGGATGCAACATAGCTGGTAATGGTTGTCTTTCCTGTTCCACCTTTACCACTGAGAAAAACGTATTCTTTAATGCTTTTATGATTGTCCATGTTTGAAAATATTTTCGAAAATATTGAGAAACAGCTTAGAGTATTCATAGTTATCTGTTATTAATTGGCCTGTTGCAAGAGTATTAAATATTTCGTCGGAATATGGAACTTCTCCTAAAACGATATGATTAGATCTTAATTTATCAGTGAGTCCCTTAAATATTTCTCTTTTTTTATTTATAATTAATCCATATGGAATATTTTGATCCCTAAGAAATTCAACACAATGAAGAGCATCATTAATACCAAATGGTGTTGCTTCTACTACAACACAGACATAGTCAGATTTTCTGACAATATTTACGAATTGACAAGACGAACCTGGAGGAGAGTCAACGATATAGGTAATATCATTTCTATTTACCACTTCATCCGATAATACTTTTTTTATCAAAGGCACGGAAGTCTTTTGTCCAATTTTCAATTCAGAAATACAACTTTGAAGTTCCTCATTAACATAGTTAAATTTTAAATAACCGATTGTACATTGCTTTAATGAAATAGCATCATGTGGACAAAAAATATAACAAGCTCTACATCCATGACAAATATCATAATTGCATTCAACTATATTTTTAGATTTAATAACCAGAAGTGCATTAAATTCACAATTATCTTCACATTGTCCACAAAACATACATTTTGAGACATCAATCAGTGGCTTGGACACATTTACATTCTCTACTTTTATAGAATCTTGATTAATATAATTATGAATGTTTGGTTCTTCGCTATCGCAATCAATAATAATTGTGCGATGATTAAATCGTTTTAATTGATTAAAAAGATTTGTAGCTATAAATGTTTTGCCAGCTCCACCTTTTCCGCTAACTATGCTAATAACCATTTATTTACAATTGTGATCGGAATGATCATGAGTGCATATTTCTCCGCTTGATTCAAGTTCTCCAAAAATCCACTTTTGAATAATTGCATCGGGAAAATCTTTTACTACCCCTTTCTTAACATCAACATTATGCTGATATAAAATATCTACAGCTTTTTGTCCAATTCCGCATGCTATAACAACATTTACTCCATTTTCTGCCAACCAAGATGGAATCACTCCAGGTTGATGAGGAGGTGGAGTCATGCTTTTTGTATTAGCAACTTTATTTGCGATAATTTCATAAAATATAAAGTTGTCACAATGACCGAAGTGTTCACTTAATAAGTTATCTAATACTGGGATGGCTACAATTTTTTTCATTTTTATATATTGTTTTTATTAATAATGTTAATTACATCTTTAATTGTAAACTCTTTTGAGTTATCTAGAATTATTATACTTATTGCTAGAGTATCACAGATGTTTTTCAATTTATTTCCAGCTTCATAGGCGACTATTCTTTCAACACCTTCTTCGCATAGAAATTTTGCAGCAGCAGGACCTGCTCCTTCTAAACTATCTTTGAATTTATTGTTGATGAAAGCTAACTCCTGATTTTCTGCATCATAAATTGCAAAGTAATGACATCTACCAAATTTTTTATCTACGAGAGAGCTCGTTTCTAAGCCCGAGGAAGCAATTGCAAATTTCATATTATATATTTTTAATTTTATTAGAACCACATAATTTACATGTGTTTACATCATTTGGATTGATAGTGAATTTTGATTTGCAATCAAGACATTCCCTCCATTCCGAATCGAAGTGAACTTTACCTCCCTCAAAAACTATTGGAGAACCTTCAAAAAAGGATAATGCAATTTTTCGTCTTGCTTGTTCATATATCCTTGTGAAAGTTGGCCTCGATACACCCATTAGTTCAGAAGCCTCTTGTTGTGAGAGTAAACGATAATCACAAAGAATAATTGACTCATATTCCTCTAATAGCAATAATATTGTCTCTTTATTTTGATTATAAACAATGGGTTTAAAACCCTTAAAATTAGGCTTTGAAAAAATTTTTCTTGATTTTTTTTCTCTTGGCATAGTGAACATATGTTTGATACAAATTTAAAAGAACATATGTTCATATCCAAATTTTTTATTTTATTCTTGATAATAAAATATCTTTGAAAAAAATTGATACTTATAAATCATGTTTAAAGAATTTATAATTATAGGAATAGGAGGGCTCATCGGCACGATTCTTAGATATGGGACATCAAAGTTGTTTGTTACATCACATTTAGGACCATTTCCAAAAAATACATTTATCGTAAATATCCTAGGATGTTTTCTCATTGGTCTTTTCTATTCACTGTCGGAGAAATCAACCGTAATTAATAGCGATATTAAACTATTTTTAACTGTTGGATTGTGTGGAGGATTCACTACATTCTCTACTTTTGCTCATGAAAATCTACTGTTGCTAAAAGGCGGAGATATCTGGATATTTGCTCTTTACACTGGATTGAGTATATTTTTGGGGATTTTAGCAGTTGTAGCAGGAGCCTTTATTGGCAATTCAATTTGATACAATACTGACAAAATGTCATAAAAATTCGAGTGGTATCTATTTTGCCATATTCATAGTCAAACTAACATAAAAAACGGAGGTTACTATGACACTAATAAGAAGAAATGAAAATTTACCAATGTGGTCGAATTTCATTAATGATTTTTTGAATAACGACTGGCTAGATTGGTCGCACAAAAATTTCTCATTAACAAACACAACTTTACCATCAGTAAATATTAAAGAGGGGCCTGAAGGATTTGAGGTTGAAATGGCAGCCCCTGGAATGGAGAAAGGAGATTTTAAAATCTCTGTAAATCAAGGAATACTTTCGATTTCATCTGAAAAAAAGATGGAAAACGAAACAAAAGAGGGAGAACAATTCACTCGCAGAGAGTTTAGTTACCAATCATTTTGCAGATCATTTTCTCTTCCATTATCTGTTGATAGCGAAAAAATCGCAGCTAAATACGACAATGGAATCCTTACAGTTTCGATTCCTAAGCGCGAAGAGGCTAAGCCAAAACCAGAAAGGACAATCGAAATAGAATAAATTATCTTAGGTTAAGTAATGCCGAAGCCGTCTTTTTAGACGGCTTTTGCTTTTAAATGGACTTGATAAGGATATGCGAAATTTCTATAGTCCGCTCCATTTAACCATTTTTCTTCGTCGCTCTGAGAGAGGATGATTGGCATTCTCTTTTTTGTATTATGTATCTCAGACATTAATTCATTTGCCTCAGTTGTTAGAATGGTGTAGGTATCATTGCAATAGAGTCCTGCAAAGGCAAATAGAGATTCATTCTCGCATGTTATCAGATGTCTGATTTTGAATTCTTTACCATTTACCACTTCGCGTTTCCATTCATAAAATCCATCAGCTATCACTAAACATCTCGAAGTTGTGTAGTCTTTAAAAGAGCGGACAGAATCAATTGTCTCTATCCTAGCATTTAAAGTATATTTTCTTATTTCCAGATCCTTTGCAAAACTAGGGACTAATCCCCAACTACAAAGTTGAATCTTATCCCGAAACTTATCTTTTACAATAGGTGTCTTTGGAAAGCTAAATCCATTAATCATTTCTGCAGCATTATACTCTTCTGCATCAATAAATTGAGCCTTAAATCTATTTGCTATTTTTAGAGCATCCTGAGATAGTTTGCTATAGAAACACATAATCTTTACTTTTCTTCCAAAATTAACCAATTATTTTGTTATGTTTGTGAAAATAGTGGGTTATGAAAATTTTAACCGGCAATCAAATTAAAGAGGCAGACCTTTTTACAATTCAATCAGAACCTGTCTCATCGTTGGAGCTCATGGAGAGAGCTTCAGAAAACATTTTCCGTCAAATTCGTAAACTTTTTTGTAATCAAAAAAAGTTCATAGTCTTTACAGGTAAAGGGAACAATGGAGGAGACGGCTTAGTAGTCGCTAGATTACTTTCGCAAGAGAGTCGAGAAGTCGAGCTTGTTTCGCTATATCCAACTTATCAATGTAGCCCTGAATATCAATCAAATTTTCTCAAACTTCCACCCTCAATTAAAGTCTCAGAATTCAATAATTCAATTAACGTTTCGAGCGATGCGGTAATTATAGACGCAATTCTTGGAACTGGAATAAAGGGCGAATTAAAATCAAAAGAACTAGACGCAATAATATTTATCAATAATCTCAATCAGCCTACGATTTCAATCGATATCCCTTCTGGAATGAAGACAGAATATGCAGATAGCAAGGACATTATGATCAATGCTGATTATGCTGTAACAGTTGAATATCCAAAATTATCAATGATACTTCCTGATTCGGGTGCAGCTGCTGGAGAGATCTCTATTGCAAGGGCATTTCTATCTGAAAAATATCTAAATGCAGCTGAAACTCTGTACCATTTCATTACAAAAGAAGAGATTAAAGAGTTGTTAAAAAAGAGACCTAAATTTTCGCATAAAGCGAACTTTGGACATCTACTTATTATTGCAGGTTCGAAGGGAATGGGAGGGGCAGCAATTCTTTGTGCAAAAGGGGCCTCTAAATCGGGTAGTGGACTTATTACTTGTCAGATTCCAGAAATTTATGAGACATCACTAATTACTGAACTCCCTAATGTAATGACGTTTGCCGATCCATCTGACCACCTGTCAAGCAACATATCGGAAATCAATAGATTCAATTGTATTGCAATAGGTCCTGGAATTGGTAAGAAGCCAGATACTCTTGCTCTTTTGAAAACAACTTTTGCTGATTATCAATCACCAATTGTCATAGATGCTGATGCTATAAATTTGATTGCTTCCTCTCCAGAGTTATTGAAAATGATTCCAAAAGGATCAATTTTAACTCCGCACCCGGGAGAGTTGAGACGAATTATCGGGGCTTGGGTCAATGACTATGAAAAGATAGAGAAGACAAAATCGTTATGTAAACTAAATATGATTAATGTAATCATAAAGGGGGCATATAGTTGTTTAATTACACCCGAAGGAGACGTATATTTCAATTCAACCGGTAATTCCGGCATGGCTAAAGCAGGTACAGGTGATGTTCTTACAGGATTATTGGCTGGTTTGATTTCTAGAGGATATAACCCTACAGATGCTGCTTTGATAGCAATGTATTACCATGGTAAAGCAGCAGATGATTTAGTTGTTACAAGAGGGACAGAATCATTCTCTAGTGTCGATATTGCAGATAATATTAGGATACTTTAATCATTAATATACTTAATCATTAATATCCTTTAATCATAGGAACCTCCATAATGAGGATTTCGGTTGGTTTTACAACATTGATTTTTAAATTTTCACTCTCTGTAATCCCAATTCCATCGCGTGTTTGTGCAGACATTCCATCTATTTCTATCTCTCCTGAGATTATGAACAGATAGACTCCGTTCTGACGATTTTTGAGAGAATAATCAATCGATTGATTAGCGTCAAAACTCCCGATATTGAACCAAGCTTTTTGATGTATCCAAACACCTTCATCATTTGAATCCGGAGATAAAATTTGAAGTAACTTGTTTTTACTTGACTCTAAATCAATTTTCTTGTGATCATATCGAGGATTAACATCCTTTGAATCTGGAAAGACCCATATTTGTAAAAACTTAACAGGAGAGTCTTCGCTTTTATTATACTCACTATGATATACTCCCGAACCGGCGCTCATAACTTGTATTTCCCCCTTTTTTATCAAAGAGACGTTATTCAGACTATCTCTATGCTCTAATACTCCTTCGAGTGGGATACTAATAATCTCCATATTATCATGATGATGAGTTCCAAAGCCCATTCCTGGAGCTACTAAATCATCATTGATAACTCTTAAAGCGCCAAAATTAATTCTCTCCCTATTGAAATAATCTCCGAAACTAAATGAGTGATAAGAGTCTAACCATCCCATATTGGTATGTCCTCTCGTATTGGATTTATGTATGATTTTTTTCATATGATTTGCTTAAATATGAGTGATATAATATTAAAATATGTATTCTTCATCTTTTTTATAATTAACAACCATTAAAGAAGATTGTTTATTAGACTCATTTCTAGATAGAGGGTGTCTATTGATAGATAAAATATATCTGTTTGCATTTATGTTTGACACAATCTATCTTTGTAATGAAAATTAGAAACAATTAAAAAATATAATATCATGAAAACAACATTACAATTATCACAATTATTGGCAGACATTCAAGTTGCTTACACTAACCTTAGAGGATTTCATTGGAATATCAAGGGAAGAGAATTCTATGTTCTACATTCAAAGTTCGAAGACATTTACAATGATTTAAACGAAAAGGCCGATGAAATTGCCGAAAGAATATTAATGCTAGGAGAGACCCCTGCTCATAATTATTCCGAGTATTTAAAGATTTCAAAAATCAAAGAGACTGGAGTTATTAGCGACGGAGATAAAGCATTAGGGTTGATTTTAGACTATTACCAATCTTTTATGAATCAAGAGAAGGAGATCCTAAAATCAGCTGCGGAGAATGAAGATGAAGTTACTATAGCTCTAATGACTGATTATCTAAAAGAGCAAGAAAAGTTTGTATGGATGCTTAAAGCATTTATGAGCAAATAATCAACAACACTTATAAATACCGTCTATAGATTCATAGACGGTATTTTTTAAACAAATAACGGCCAATCTGCGTTTTAACAGAAAAAATCATGAATTATGAAAACATTTTTTATTACAGTTCTTACGATCCTATCGATGAATCTTTATGCAAATAATAATATAAACAATAATAAACCTGTTAATATGAACAATATAAATAAATTTGAATTCCCTGCATTACCTTACTCTTACGATGCTCTTGAGCCTTTTATCGACAAAATGACTATGGAAATCCATTACTCAAAGCATCATAAAGCATATTTCGACAACTTTGTGAATGCCATAAAAGGAACTGAAATGGAAAATATGTCTATCGAAGACATTTTTAAAAACATCAGTAAGTATCCTGCAGCTGTAAGAAACAACGGAGGTGGTTTTTACAATCACATTCTGTTCTGGAAAAACATGAAACTAAATTCAGGTAAACCATCAGAAAAGCTGATTGAAGCAATAAACAAAAAATTCGGATCGATGGATGAATTGAAAAAACAACTATCAGATGCTGGTAAAACAAGATTTGGAAGTGGTTGGGCATGGTTGAGCGTTGATGATAAAGGTGAGTTGTTTGTGTCATCGACTCCTAATCAAGACAATCCATTAATGGAGGTTGCAGACAAAAAGGGAACTCCAATTCTTGGGATGGACGTTTGGGAACATGCATATTATCTTAAATATCAAAATAGAAGACCAGACTATATTGAGGCATTCTGGAGTGTTATTAATTGGGAATTTGTATCTGAAAGATATGCAGAACTTGTAAAGTAAGGTTACTAGAAAAGTATTGATTAAATAAGTATTGATTAAACAAGAAGAGGCCCGTTTGACATTTGTCATTCGGGTCTCTTTGAATATCTTACCTCGTCGATGGAACATCTTAATTGATAAATCTCATATTCATTTTGTGAGATCTTATCTTTATATTTTTCAATTATCTGATTATCACCTTCGTCTCCATTAATTAAAAGAGATCTCATCTCTTTTTCAAAAAATCTGTTTTTAGAAATCAATGCATTCACTTGATCCTCTAAATCAAGAATCTCTCTCTGCTTTCTCTCTTCGAACTCTTTATCGGCAACTATTTTTTGTTGCTCTCTCTGCCGCTCCTTATCAAGCTCAGCAAAATATTCCTCTCTGTCGATATTAGCTTTCCTAAGTAACTCGCTATTATCGAACTTTTTTGCACCCTCTTTTTCGTTCTCCAACATATAACTATTTTGATAGAAAGATAAATAATTTTTATACTTTTGCAATAACTAAAATCTTAGTTGTTATGAAAGGGTTAATTATCACTAGTTTGTTATTGTTGTTTTTTATTAGTATCTATTCAAAAGATTACAACCAAGTCAAGAGAGAGATTCTTGTAAACATTACTGAAGGTAATCTAAAAGAGGCTAGGAGTATCGTTTTTGAATCATTAAAGGATAGTGCCTTTATCTCTCAGAAATGGGAGTTGAGATACTATGGTGCTTACATTTTAAGACAATTTGGAGAATTGAATGAAGCAGCTACTATGCTAGAAGAAAACCTCAAAAGTAACAGTGATTCTAAAAGCATGGAAATGCTTGCAGAAATTATGTTGGAAAGAGGACTTTATTCAAAATCAGCTAATTTATATGAAAAACTAATTGCTAAAGGCGACTCTTTGTCGGTTAAAAGTGCAATTAAGTATGCAGATGCTCTGTATTCAAGCGGTTATCCAGAGAAGGCAGTTGAAGTTGTAAAAACTGAGTGTAAAAAAAGTCCATCAAACTTTCTACTGAATAAATTAACAGGTGATTATTATTGGGCTGCATCAAAGGTAGATAGTTCTTTGAAATACTATTTAAAAGCCGAAAAAATCGACAAGAAAAATACATTTGTAAAACTGAATATTAGCTTCATTCATTCAAAATTGGACAATTTCAGTGATGCTTACATTTACGCATCCAGAGCCTATTATGGTGATTCAACTAACTTGAAAGCACTTCAACAATATGCATCATGTAGCTATAAATTAGAGCAATTTAAAGAGGCTAAAAGGCTTTATGAGAAGTTATTGTTTGCGGGAGACTCCTCATCAAGGACAAAGCTTTTGATTGGGATTTCATCATATATGATTGAAGATTATACGAGAGGTGAAGAGATTTTAAGAAACTTAATTGTTGAAGACGAAGATGCCGATTCAAAGGCCTTTTTTTACCTCGGATCATGCTGCTTTTTTAACAATAAGGAGCAAGAGGCATTAAAATATTTCGACGAAGCTATCGCAAAATTAGCCCCAGATCCAGAGGTTATTGCCATGATTATGAATCAAAAGGGAATGGTTAATTTGAAATTAAAAAAATGGGAGGAGGCTTATAACTTTTTGAATGAAGCATATAAAATCAATGGATCTAATACAAAGCTCATTTATTATATGGGAATTGCTAAGTGTCAGATGAAAGAGCGTACAAACAGAGAAGAGGGAATTAAACTTCTTGATCGCTTTATAGAATTGTGTAGAGATGGAGAAGGCAATATAAAACAGCCGTATAGAAAGATAGTAGAAGATGCATTAATTATTAGAGATAAAACTAGAGAGGAGCTGTTTATGACTGATAAATATCTTCCCGAATCCTCGAAATAGCCTCTTTTATAGCCGCATATACCTCATTTTCTGATATCTGATAACCCTCTTTTTGAAGAGAAGTAACAAAATCTTCGTGAGCTCTTCCTTTTCTGTAATCAGGTTCACTTGTTGGGTGTTTTAAATATTTTGAGATTGAAGAGACCTCTTCATTAATATTTAATACCGCATGATAAAAGATTGAATTATTTTTTAGATACATCGACGAACCAAGGATTTTTCTATCCTCAATAGATAAATCGGAGATTCCTCTTGAGTGGATGTTTGTAACACCTCTTTCGATAAAAGCTTCAATCAGACGCATATTAACAAGTCTAAAAAATCGTTTTGGATTTCCAGCCTTCTTGAAATCTGCTTTGATTGAAAATACAACCATTTTTCCAGACAACACAACAGTATGCCCTCCAGATGGTCTCTTTAGTACAGATATCCCATCATTCAGGACATTTTCCACCTCCAAAGCAGTGTCTGGGGAGTCAGACCGACCAAGAACAATACAGAATCTATCGGGAGTCCAAAAATGAAAATCGAACTCCCTTTCAGATTCTATAATCTTGATATCTGGCAGGTTATATTCTGCAACTTCTATCATTTTTTGATTTATTTGTGAATTGCAAAATCAACAGCTTCGAAACCAGCTTCCATAAACACCTCAGATACTGTTGGATGTGTATGGACGGTTTGGGCAATGTCGTAAACTGTAGATTCTAACTGTATATATGCAGAGGCTTCATTGATCATGTCGGTAGCATTTGACGCAACTATCTGAACTCCTAAAACCTCTCCATACTTTTTATCAGAGAGTATTCTTACAAAACCTTCGGCATTACCTTCGGTCTGAGCCTTTCCATTCGCAGATAATGGGAATTCACTAATCTTATATTCAACACCTTCGGCTTTAACCTCGTCTTCTGTCAATCCAATCTGTGCAGCTTCTGGTATTGTATACATATTTAGAGGTAATTTCTTCATATCTAGCTTGTGATCAATTCCTTTGAGTCTGTTCACTACATTTAGCCCCTGGGCAGACCCTACATGAGCAAACATACTTAATCCATTCACATCACCAACTGCATAAATATTCTCAACAGAGGTCATAAAATGATCATTAACTGAATAATATCCATCTGATGTCTCTATCTGAATGTCAGAAGAGATAAGATTGCCTAATCTATCAGAAGCGTTAATTATCATTTCGCATTTAACCTCTTTACCATTTACATTCAAAGTACCTCCGCTCCAAATTGAGTCTACAGATTCAATCTTGAAATCAAAAATTACTTCGATTCTCTCTTTTTTAAGTTTGTTCAAGATGAATGAGCTGATGTATTTGTCTGCTTTTGGCATAATTGACGAACCATCTGAGATCAATGTCACTTTTTTGTCCATCAAGTTAAATGCTTGTGCTAATTCTACTGCAACTGGGGATTTTCCATAAATAACTATGTTTTCTGGAAAATCTCTCTCTTTGAAAAGCTCTGCTGGTTCAATAACTAAACCTGCATTTGAGCTTTTAAGGGTAGGAGAGGTAGAACCTGTTGCAATGATAATACTCTTTGTCTCTAATAGTCTGTTATCTACTAGAATAGAATTTGCAGATACAATTTTAGCTTCGCCGTTTATTATATCGACACCATTTTTCTTCAGTAGAAATTCAACTCCACCGGTAAGTTTTTTAACAATACCGTCTGCCCTTTTTAATGCCTTATTCCAATTGAAGCAGATAGTGTTTTTGTCTATTCCCTCAATTCCAAAACGTCCGGCATCTTTAGAGATTTTGTTGTATAGTTTAAGGCTCTCAATCATTGATTTTGATGGAATACATCCCCAATTAAGGCACATTCCGCCTATTTTGGATCTTTCGACAATTGCTGTCTTCAATCCAACTTGTCCTGCTCTGATAGCAGCGACATAACCCGCAGGTCCCGATCCGATTATGATTAAATCATACATGATAAACCTCCTTTTTTATTCCATTAAAAGACTTACCGGATCTGAAAGATAAGCCATTATACTATTTAAAAATCTTGCAGTTTCTCCACCATCAGCAATTCTATGGTCTACACTAAGTGATAGAGGCAGAACTGTCCCTGGAACAACTTGTTTTTCTTTGACAACTGGCTGCTCAGAGATTCTACCAATTCCTAGTATTCCCGCTTGTGGATAGTTAATAACAGGTACAGCAAATTTGCCTCCGATGCTTCCATAGCTTGTTATTGTGAAAGTGCCATCTTTCATATCGTCAAGAGTTAATTTCCCATCTCTTGCTTTTTCTGAAATCTTTTGAATTTCAATTGCTATTTCTTTGATCGAGAGTTTGTCTGCATTTCTGATCACAGGTACTACCAGACCTTTATCTGTATCTGTAGCGATTCCAACATTGTAGTATTTTTTATAGATCATTACCCCTTTTTCGGAATCCATTTCGGAGTTTAGAGCACGGAACTTTTTCAAAGATGCAGCTGTGGCTTTTACAATAAAGGCAAGATATGTCAACTTAACATTATCATTTTTGTATTTGTCTTTATATCTGTCGCGTACTGAGACAAGTTCTGAGATCTCCACCTCTTCGAAAACGGTCATGTGTGCAGCATTATGTTTGCTGTTCAACATGTTTTTTGCAATTGTTTTACGAATCTGAGTTAACGGTTCAACTTCTACAAGATTAACATTTGATTCAATCGCAGACGTTGAAGTTGATGAAGGTGATTTTGAATTTGATAGAGTTGAGCTACTCTTACTAAATCTGATAATATCATCTTTTGTTACTCTACCGGCAGGTCCTGATCCTATAACTCTATTTATGTCTACACCAAGCTCTTTGGCAACTGCTCTTGCTACTGGGGTTGCCAAAGCTTTCTTATCTCCAACCACTCTATGTTCTGAACTTGCAACACCCTCTTTACTAGCTGATAAAACCATACTATTGCCTGCAACTTCAAGTGTTCCAACCACACCAGCTCCCTCTTCTGCAACTGCCTCGGTTTTTGCTGCCTCTTCGATTGCCGCTGCCCCCTCAATTCCTGCCATGTCTATCTCTACAAGCGCTGCTCCTACGTGAATTGTCTCGCCAACTTTTCCAAATTTAGCTGCAATAATTCCATCCTTTGGCGACGGAATTGCAGTCACAACTTTATCTGTCTCCATTGTTACTAAAGGATCTCCCATCTTTACAGATTGTCCCTTTTCGACATGCCATTCAACGATTGTCCCTTCGTCGAGACCTTCGCCTATATCTGGAAACTTAAATACATATCTCATAATATCAATATTTTACTGTTTTTTCTATTTGATGGAATATCTTATACTGATCTTGCATATAGTGATGTTCTCCTCGAGGAAGTGGAACAATAACATCAAATGCAGAGACTCTTGCTGGCGGCGCTTCTAAGTGTAAAAAGGCCTCTTCTAGAGCAATTTGACTGATTTCTGAGCCTACACCATAAGTGCGAGGACCTTCAGTTACGGTAATTATTCTACCTGTTTTTTTCACAGATTTGACAATTGTCTCCTTATCTATAGGATAGATAGATCTTAGGTCTATTAATTCTACACTGATTCCTGCCTCTTTAGCCATAACAATTGCTTTTTGCACCTCTCTGACCATTGCCCCATAAGCAACTACTGTCACATCTGTTCCTTGGGTCAACACATTCGCTTTTCCTAATGGAATTGTGAATTTGCCTTCTGCAACCTCTTGTTTAATTGCTCTGTAGATTCTTTTTGGCTCCATGAATAGAATTGTATCATTACTCTCAATTGCAGAAATTAACATTCCTTTTGCATCGTGAGGAGTAGATGGGACAACTACTTTTAATCCTGGAATGTGGCCAAAGATTGCCTCCATACTTTCGCTATGATGTTCTAACGCGTTAATACCGCCACCATAAGGCATTCTAATTACCATCGGGGTTTCGTGTTGTCCGCGAGAGCGATTACGCATCCTCGATGCGTGACTAATTATTTGGTTAAATGCAGGGTAGATAAATCCACAAAACTGCATCTCTACAACAGGTCTTAATCCAGCTACTGACATACCAATTGCGGTTCCTACAATTCCAGACTCTGCTAGAGGAGAGTCAAAAACTCTGTCAGCGCCATATTTTTGATGCAGTCCTTCAGTTACCCTGAATACTCCTCCTTCAACACCGACATCCTCTCCGTAAACAATGACACTTTTATCTTCTGCCAATTTTATATCCAATGCATCATTAATTGCATTGACCATATTCATTATTTTCATCTCTACAAAGTCTTAATTGTTTTTAATTTTTGTCTCTTTCCATTTCAGGAAATTGTCGTATTCGCGCTCTTGCTCCTTCAAATCATCTGGAATCTCGGCGTATAAATATTTAAATACATCCTCTTTTGGATATGGACCGTAATTTTCGGCATCTTTAAACTGTCTGTCTACCTCTTCTTTGAATTGAGGAATGATTTTTTGCTCCTCTTCGTCGCTCCACAACTTTTTATCGATTAGATACGTCTTTAATCTCTTTAAAGGATCTTTGCATTCCCAAGATTCTTCCTCCTCTTTGGTTCTATATTTTGTTGGGTCATCGGATGTTGTATGTGCTCCTTTTCTATAAGTTACAGCTTCAATCAATACTGGGCCTTCGCCCTCTTTGCAGACTTTAACTGACTCTTCGATAGCCTTATACATCGCAAAATAGTCGTTTCCATCAACTTTTAAACTCTTAACACCATAAGCAATCCCTTTTATTGCAAGTGATTCAGATGCAGTTTGCATTTTGGTTGGTGTTGAGATTCCGTATTGATTATTTTGAACGATGAAGATTACAGGCACTTTCCAAACGCCAGCAAAGTTTACAGCTTCATGGAAATCACCCTCCGAAGTTCCTCCGTCACCAACAAAGGCAAATACTACTTTGTCCTCTTTTTTATACTTGATTGAATATCCAATTCCTGCTGCATGAATTAACTGAGAAGCAATTGGCACACTGATTGGGAGTGTGTTTTTAGCTACAGAGAACTTAGAGCCATCTTCGTATCCCATAAAGTATAGGAAAAGCTCTTTTAAAGTGACGCCTTTAGCAAGCATTGTTCCCATCTCTCTAAATGCTGGCACCATCCAGTCTTCGTCTCTAATTACGGCTCCGGCTGCGCCTGCGATTGCCTCTTGTCCGTAGTTTGGTGGATATGTATAGATTCTGCCTTGCCTTTGGTAAGAGACAATCTGAAGGTCGGCAGTACGTGCGAAAAGCATGTCTTTGTACGCTTTGACAAGCTTATCATCTTCAATTTGAGGCATCCATGGCTTGTTGATGATTTTTCCGTCATCGTCCATAACCTGGAATGTCTTTTTATCAATTGGATTGTATTCGCTGAATATCATTAGTTTTATTTTTTAATTAGTAAATAAAAAACACATATTGATAACATTTATGAGTTAATTTTGTTGAAAGAAAAAATATATCGAGCGATAGATGATGCGAGTATTGATTATTGGGGCAAATGGGTTCACAGGTAGAAGGGTGCTTGAAATGATGGCCAGTAAAGGGTTATATGAACTTTACGGTCTGTCTTTATCAAATGACATCTTCCCTTCTAAAGGCTATCATTTCATTAATGCAGACATGACAAATTTTGAGGCAATTAAGGAGTTGTTTGAAAAAATTAAGCCTGATGTTGTAATCAATTGTGCTGCTATATCGGTTCCAGATTTTTGTGATAAGAACAGGGAGATTGCAGACTTAGTTAATTTTCACTCAGTTTGTAATATATCGGATCTATGTAATGAGGCTGAATCTAGATTTATTCAACTCTCGACCGATTTCGTCTTCGATGGAGAAAAGAGGAGCCCATATAATGAGGATGACCTCCCTAATCCTGTAAATTATTACGGCCATACAAAGTTGATGGCAGAAAACTATATTGTAAACTCTTGTAATAATTTTGCAATTGCAAGAGTAATTGTGGTTTATGGAAAAAGATACACAGGACAACATGGAAACATTATTCAACTTGTGTATGATCGACTAATTTCGAAACAACCTATTACAGTAGTCAATGATCAATGGAGATCGCCACTATTTGTCGATGATGCTGCTAGAGGCATTGAATCTCTTGCGGAGTCAAATAAAAATGGAATTTTTCATTTATCAGGTAATGACATTGTTTCAATTTCTGAGATAGCTTATATAGTTGCTGATATTATGAAACTCGACTCTAATTTAATAAATTCGGTATCTACATTAGAGATGAATGAGTTAATAAAGCGACCATCATACTCTGCTCTCAATAATGCTAAAATAAAAAATGAATATTTCTTCTCTCCGACAAGTTTAGTTCAAGGAATATTGTTATCTTTAAGAGGCTAAAATAGACGATATGAGTGACGATTTACTACTTTCCGTAATGGCCGGCAGCGAAACCGGATTCATATTATTAAAATTGGACATTGATAATCTGAAAGGATATAAAATCTCGCATGTAAATAGATCATTTTTGGAAATTGTTAACCAAAAAGAGGATGATTTACTAAATCATGATTATAAAATCCTCGGTACATCGATTTGTAAAGCTGTCCAAAATGCACTTTCAAACTCCACAAATGGAGTTGAACATCATGAGAACATTCTCTACTCCGAAAATTTTGGATTATGGTTCAAAATCAATATTAACTTTTCGGATGAAAAGACTATAGCTGTTACTCTAAGTAAACTTCAAGACGACAAGCAAATATATCATAAAATATTCGAATACAACCCTTTAGGAATTGTTCATTTTGACGGAAGTGGAACTATTTGTGATGTCAACAGAGAGTTTATCAGGGTAGTTGGATCTTCTGCGGAGAAACTGCTTGGATTGAACATGGTTTTACATCTAAAAAACCTAGAGATCATCGATTCTGTAAAGAGAGCGTTAACTGGCCAAACATCTTATTATTCTGGATACTATACTTCTGTAACTGGTAATAAAACTTCTTATATAAAAGGAATTTTTGTTCCATTAAATGAAGGGGAGAAGATTATTGGTGGTATCGGAATTTTTGAAGATATTACTGATAAGATAAGCACTGAATATGAGCTGCATAAAAAGGATCTGTTTTTAAGGGCAATCATAGAAAACTTGCCATTTGAATTTTGGGCTCGTGATAAAAACATGGTTGGAATTTTTGAGAACTCTAAACTAAAAGCTCATTTCGGAACTATTCTAGATAAAACACCAAATAACCAAATCTTTGAAGATAATAAAGATAGAGACATCTGGAAAAATAATAATCTGAGAGTTTTAAATGGGGAGACGATAATTGAAGATGTCTATTATAAGATTAAGGGAGAAGAGAAGGTCTTTGAACAGCTTGTTTTTCCTGTTAAAGATACTGCATCAGTAATTGGAATTGCAGGTATAAATATCGATGTTACAGATAAAAGAAAATCTGAGCGAATCATTGTCGAAAGTGAAGAAAAATATCGACTATTGGCTGAAAATTCAACAGATGTAATTTGGACAATGGGATTAGATGGAAAATACCTATACGTAAGCCCATCAGTATTCTACCTACGAGGTATTTCTCCAGAAGAGAACTTGAAAGAGACATTTTTTGACACATTATCAGAATGTTCTGCTAATGAAGCAATCAGAATGTTTGAATACTACACCAGCATCATAAAATCGGGAGAAAAGCCGCTTCCACAAACATTTGAGATGGAACAGAAGCACAAGAATGGTAATTCTGTTTGGACCGAAATCATGATTAGTGCCGTTTTTGAATCAACTGGAGAGTTTAAATACTTTTTAGGAGTTACTCGTGATATTACTGAAAGAAGAAAATCTGCAGATGCGCTAAACTCTAGCATCGATGACAATAAGAGACTTCAAACACTATTTAGAGAGGTTGCAGATAATATCTCTGATATGATTTGGGCAAAGGATAGTAATGGTAATTTCACTTTTGCTAATGAGTCATTATGCAAAAACCTATTATTAATTGATTCTACAATAGATCCAATAGGCAAAAATGAACTTTATTACGCCTCAATAGCAAAGAGGGAAAATCCTGAGAATCCTATCTGGTATACTTTTGGGGAGACATCTATAGAGACAGATAAGGAGGTAATCGAAAGTGGAGAGACTCGCCATTATGAACTTTATGGAACAGTAAGAGGTAATTATGTTTGTCTTGATGTTATTAAATCACCTCTAAAAGACGAGAATGGGGATATTATTGGGATTGTAGCAGCAGGAAGAGATATAACTGATAAGAAAAGAGATGAGCTCGTAAAGAGACTCCATTTTAGAATCTCCTCTGCTGTCACAGAATTTAATGATATACAAGAATTTTTATCAATTGTTCAAAATGAACTTAATACAATTACAGACGCATCAAATTTTGAGGTATTTTACAAAGAACACAATGAGTTAAGACCAATATACTCTCAAGTTGGAATTAAAGAGTGTTCCAGATATTATACTCAACTCCAACCATCTCTTCTGAATATTGTCCTGGGTGATAATAAAACGCTCCGATTATCTTTGAAGGAGATCATGAAACTAATTAAAGATAGTGAGGAGGCAGACGTATCTTGTTTACCAAAATCATGGATAGGAATTCCTCTTAGAAAGAATGGAAAATCAGAGGGGGTACTAGTGATTAAAAGCTTCTATGATAAAAATGCATATTCCGATAGAGAGATTGAAAATCTGGAATTTATTGCACAACAAATAGCAAATACAATTGAAAAAAAGAGAATTGCGAAACAACTTCAACTTCTAAGTGCATCAGTGGAACAAAGCCCTGTAAGTACTTTGATAACAGACAACAAAGGAGTAATCGAATATGTAAATCCAAAATTCTGTGATATAACAGGATATTCATATTCAGAAGCAATAGGTAACAATCCTAAGTTGCTTAAATCAGGATTCCAAAGTGATAATGTATATACAAAATTATGGAACAAAATATCTAATGGCGAAGTTTGGAAAGGGGAGTTACACAACAAAAAGAAAAACGGAAATTATTTTTGGGAGTTTGCTAATATATCTCCAATTTTCAATGAAAAGGGGGCTATAACTCACTATCTTGCAGTAAAAGAAGATATCACCGAATATAAAAAAATCATTAAAGAGCTAATAGAGTCTAAAGCAAAAGCGCTAGAGAGTGAACGAGTCAAAAGTGCCTTTCTAGCAAATATGAGCCATGAAATTAGAACGCCTCTAAATGGGATATTAGGTTTTGCTTCAATCTTGTCTGATAGTGAATTAAGTAAAGATGCAATTACTGAGTATGCTTCAATAATTAATTCTAGTGGTACAAGGCTTCTAGAGTTATTGAATAATATAATGGATATTAGCAAAATAGAGTCAGGAGAGACATATGTTGTAACCAAACCATTTAAACCTTACACTCTGTTAGAGGAGTTGTCTAAAACTTTTTCTATCCAGGCTAAAAATAAAAATATTGATTTAAAAATTGAGGTATTTGAAATTTATCATGATTTTTCATTGTCTTCTGACTATTTGAAAATAAGACAAGTACTCACAAATTTTGTAAGCAATGCAATTAAGTTTACAGAAAATGGTTCAATTACACTTGGATTCGAAAATAAGGAGAGCTTTGTATCTTTCTATGTAAAAGATACTGGAAAGGGTATTTCAAAAGAGCATCAAGATAAGATTTTCGATAGGTTCTATCAAATAGAAGACTCATATTCCAGAGGATATGAAGGAGCTGGTTTAGGACTATCTTTGTGCAGAGAGATTGCCTTGTTGTTAAATGGAGCAATACGACTAGACTCCGCTCCAGACCAGGGAAGTACATTCTATTTGGACGTACCGGTGCACACAGAACCAACAAAGTAAACAAATGACTAAGAGAGAGATTTTAGACCTTATTATTGCAGATTTTTACGAAGATTTCGCTATCACAATGAGAGATAGGATTCTGTTATCAAACTCTATTGAGAATCATTTATCGCTCACTGATGATTTGATAAGGTATCCGACTGATAAATTAAATTTAGACTATGAATATTTAAGTCAATACAATAGAGAGGATTATAAAAAGGCTGAATTTAGATCTGCATATATTTGTGAACATCTTTACTTGTACGATAAAAATACGTTTAAAGGATTCCTTCCCAAGATACCATCTTTGTTTCCTTTGATCAAAAACGAGAGCACTAAACGTCATTTTGCCAAACTTACAGCATTAATTCTTCAAAATAACGAGTATAATTATTCTCAAGAAGAGCTTGAGATTATATCATCAACTTCTACTGAATGGATTATTAACGATAAGGTTAAAATTGCTGTTCAAATATGGGCAATAGAGATCCTTATCGAGTGCGAAACTAAGGTCGACTGGATAAAAAACGTACTAGAAGATATACTTGAAAATATAAGTTATGCCCCATCTGCAGGCATGAAAGTACGGCTTAAGAGATGGGCCCAATATCGTTCCTGTCGGTAAAGTTTTCGTATTTAAATAATGGCATGCCTAGCCCCATTGCAGCGTGGATTGTGCCGTCGATACCAAAACGTTTATTGAATACTCTCTTCTTATCTTGACTTAAAGCTGAACAAACAAAGCCTAAATAAAACTGGGCAACACCTAATGATTCTGCCATAAGGGATCCATTTTGGTAGGCAAGATTTGCGTCCTCTTTTCCAAATCGATTGGATTTTGGTGTATAGATTAATAAAACAGCCTTCGCCTTTCTTATAATTAAATCATTTCCCTTTTCATGCTCTATTTTAAACCTATTAAATGCTGGAAGATACTTATAAGCTTCTGGCATTATTCGCTTTAGAATCAACTTTAAAATAGGGGTTTGCAAAAGCTTAATAAGCTTTTCAAATGTCTTAATTGTGAAATCTGAAATGTATTTTAAATCATCAGGATTTTCAATTAATTTAAAAAACACCTTTTGAGAGTTACTTGCCGTAGGTGCTCTGTGCGCTGCCTCTAGAATCATTTGCAGACTCTCTTTTGGAATCACTGCGTTAGACATAGCTCTATTCGATCTACGAGATTTGATCAGCATCATCAGTTGCTCCGAAGTTGGATAGATTGAATAATCTATTTTATGGACTTTTTCCTGAGGAAAAGTAGAATGTACTACAGCTCCAGACGGGCAAACTCCCATACAATGACCACAATTTATACAAGAGTCAATATTAGAAACTTGAATTGATTTATCATCTTTTGACAATTCGAATATCATCGATGGGCATACTTTTACACATTTGCCACATAGAATACATTTTTCTGAAACTACTCCAATCGAAAGAGACATATATTGCTATTGATTTAATTTAATTACTATTTTTTCTTATCTGAAATATTGTTTTTAAACTCCTCTGCAATAATTTTTGCAATAGGGAGGTCGGATTCCATAACCATCACTTTTACAGATTGTAAATTTGCTGAATTAAATCCATAATCAGTCCCAACATAATTTTTAAATAGACACTCTATTTCGGCATCTGCTAATATCGACTTTAAAATTTCACATTCTAACACAGTTCCTGAGTATATCTCAACTGTTGTTAATTCATCATTTTTCATGGCTTATAACATATTTCAATTGTATTGTTGGTTAATTCTTTCGGAAGTCATTATCTCTACAGCTACATTGTTACCAAAAGTGATGAAATATGATTCAAATCCCTTTTTTGGATTAGAATATTTTTCTCCACAATTGCCGCCCATAATATCAATATAAAAATCTCTCATCGTTTCAAGATTTTTAACCCATAATCCAATATGGCCGATATTAATTTTAGTATTATTCATTTCAGATTAGTATTCCCTTAATTATCAAGCTTTATCGTTTATAAGTCATCTTTCCAGCATAGGACATTTCTGATGCGAATTTTTCTACTCCAATCTCTTTAATTTTTTCTATACACTTTGCTCTGT
>JASDTB010000099.1:0-44124 GCA_041441455.1 Bacteroidales bacterium | reverse complement strand
ATTGTAGGCTCCCCCAAAAACGGGATCACCGAGCGACAGCGAGGTAATCCCAATCTCTTAAATATTTCCAATTAATAACATTGAACAACTACAAATAAGTTTGAACAAAGCCTCTTATTTTGTTTTTCATTGTAGGCTCCCCCAAAAACGGGATCACCGAGCGACAGCGAGGTAATCCCAATCGCTTAAATATTTACTATTAAACAACAATTTGCCAAGGTGATAATTGAATTGGAATTTAGACAATAATATAAAATCCATTTATGATTGAAAACAACATCGTTTTAGATTCATCATTCAAAGTCTACTCAATTATCAGATTTAATAACATACTCCTTCATGCAAAATCCTTTGTTTCCTGTTCTACATAATTGAAGATATATGTAATAATCATCTTCTCCTAAAACAATAACAGAATCACCTGTTTTCATTTTATCAATTATATATCTATCATCTTTTTTTGTACTCCAAAGGTTTACTACTTTAACATCGTAGCTATCAACAACAGATGTAATTATACCTTTTTTTACAGATGACGAATCAAATAAGTTAATAGTTTCTTCTTTACGATCTGAAGAATCAGGATTACTATTATTGCATGATAACACGCAAAAGAATGAAATAAATAATATAAGTTTATACATAGTTTTTTTTCAAAAATAATACTATTTTGGCAATATTATTAAAAAAAGATCAATATTTAAAACATATAATATAAATACATACAATGATTTAAACGAACTAACTCTTCGATTTTATTTTTTGGAAGACAAGTGAAATAAAACATAGTAATTGTATAGTCCCCCAAAAAACCGAATCACCTCGCTGTCGCTCGGTAATCCCAATCTCTCAATCTACCCTCTCAACAAAGTAAAGCTAAATGTAGTACCCTCACCAACCTTACTCTCAACACTTATACTGCCCCCATTTTTCTCCACAAACTCCTTGCACAGCAATAAACCCAATCCAGTACTAGGCTCCCCATCAGTTCCACTCCTATTTACCTTTGCATTAACCTTGAATAAACTCTGAATCATTTCAGTAGGCATACCAATTCCCTGATCAGAAACTTTAACCAAAATTTTGTCTTGATCCAAAACCTCAGCAGCAACTCTAACAACACCACCCCTATTAGAAAACTTTACAGCATTCGAAAGCAAATTACGAAGAACAACATCAAGCATATTTTGATCAGCAAAAGCAAACATATCGTCCCCAATCTCTATTTTTAAATCAATCCCTTTTGTATTAGCCGTCTCACCAATTAAAGAGCAAACCTCTAAAGTAGCTTCATTAAGAGAAACCTTCTGAGGATTAAAAGAGAGCGCCCCTTGCTGAATTCGAGACCATGTAAGCAGATTATCCAAAAGATTATAGAGGTTATTGGCAGAGCGTTTCATCTTTGTTGCAATGTCTTTTAACTCATTCATTGTTAAATTATTCATCTCTTCTGCCATTATCTGAGTTAACCCCAAAAAGCTATTAAAAGGACCTTTTAAGTCGTGAGCAATAATCGAGAATAGCTTATCTTTCTCCTTAATTAATTGAGAAAGCTCAATATTCTTCTCTGTCAATTCGTGAGTTTGATCATTAACTTTCCTCTCAAGAAGCTCATTCTCCTGCTTCAACTTACGCTCCCTGTATAAAATACTATTAATGATTGTAGAGATAACTAGGGCAATTAGGCCAAAATAAAACCAAATCGTTTTCCACCAAGGAGGATTGATTGTAAAAGTGTAAGCAATCTCATTACTAAATTTACCAGTCCATTCTACAGCTCTTACCCTAAATGTATATTTTCCACTACCCAAGTTAGCATATGAAACCTCTGTCTTATCAGAAGGCAAACTCCATTTATCCTCTAATCCATCTAAATAATATTGATATTTAACATGATTAGAATTAGACATTGAAATTCCAATAAAATCAAAGGTTACATAATTTAAATTGTGAGATAGTCTTAAATCCTCAGGTATATCGTAGAAAGGAACCGACTGATTAAAAGATATTCCATTTAGTTTTAATCCATTTTCTAAAACAAAAACAGAATCCTTGTTTGCATGAATCTCCTGCCATTGAATTGTCTCCCCAAATAACTTAACACCAGATAAATGAAGCGACGGAATTTTTGTCTCTTTTACCAAATCCTCAATTTTGAAAGTCGTTAGCCGATCATTTGTTCCTACATATATTGTTCCATCTTGAGATTGAAAAAGAGAACCCAAATTTGTACCAATTCCAGTGAAACCATCATGATATCCAAAACTTTGGAAAAATGGTAAATAGCTAGGTATTAAAACAGAATCAATCTGTTCATGTTTCAAAACATTGATTCCAAATCTTGTTCCCGAAATCAGATTACCATCTCTATCAACAAGTAAACTCATTATATAATTATTATTTAGCCCTTGATGTTCATCGAATCGTCGGAAAACCTTACCATCATAACAGATTAACCCCTCTCCCCCTGTACCAATCCAAATCCTTCCAAGTTTGTCTTGAGCCAAAGAGTAAACGACATCACTAAAAAATCCTTTTTGCTTATTGAATTGACGAAACTTTATTCCATCATAGACGAAGAGTCCGCCACCATCGGTTGCAAACCATATTTTACCATCAGAGGCCTCCATAGAGCAGAGTATATTATCAGTAGTAAAACCATTTTTCTTCGAATAGTTATAAAAATATTCTCCATCAAATCTGGAAATTCCCCCTCCATATGTCGAAATCCAATAATCTCCACTTTTAGTTTGAATTACATTCCTGACAGCGTTATTTACAAGACCTTCATTTGCAGTATAAAAACTCATTCTCTTTTTATCGATATAAGTGATACCACCACCATCAGAACCAACCACAACTCTGCCTTTAGAATCTAAAATAACTGAGTAAATCCTGCTATTTGTAAGTCCAGAGTTATCATTATAATATAGATTTTCAAAAACTTTAGTACCAGAACTATCTCTTGCCACAATTTTAGTTACATAACCACCAAATGTACCCAACCATAGATTCTTATCACGATCTTGAGCGATAGAAATCACTCTGCTTTCACTTAATCCTTCACTACGTGTTATGTTTCTAAATTTATCTCCATTATACTTAACTAAACCGGCCCCTCTAGTACCGAACCAAATACCGCCATCATAATCTTGAACAGAGCATTTTATAGCAGTCGACATCAAGCCTTCTGTTGCACCAATGTTATCGAAGCTATCTCCATCAAAACGGCTCAAACCAGAATCTGCTGTGCCAATCCATAGATTACCTTCGGCATCTTCCATTAAAGAGCGAATAGAATTACTAACCAATCCTTGCTTTTCGGTGAAATTTACGAATCTTTTGCCATCGTAAATTATAAGCCCATTGTTTGTTGTTCCAAATACAATTTTTCCATCCTTTGCTTTCAACATCACACTGATATGTGTTGCTGGGAAACCATCTTGAACAGAAGCCGTAAAGAAATCCTTTTCATTAAAATAGGAGACACCTCCTCCGTGTGTTGCAATCCAAAATCCACCAGAGGTATCTTGAATAATATATCTTACATCATTATTTGGCAATCCATCCGAATCATTCCAAGATGTCATATTAACACCATCAAAACAAGATATACCACCGCCAGTAGAAAACCACATTCTTCCTGACTTGTCTTCATAGATTGCATTTACTACATTATTAACTAATCCATTTTCTGTCGTATATGTAGTGAATGTTACTCCGTCGAATTTTGTAACACCTCCTCTAAAAGTGCCTAGCCAAATATTACCCTTAGTGTCATAATAGACAAATAAGACTAAATTGTTATTAAGACCTTGTTCTGTAGTATAGTGTGAAAAAAACTTTCCATCATATCTTGTAAGACCATCATCAGTTCCAAGCCAAAGGTTACCAAATCTATCATTAGTCATTGAACGAATTTGATCTTGACGTAGCCCATGTAGTTTACTATAACTAAAGAAATTATATGGATTTACATCCTTCACAGAAGGATCCTTAACCTCAACTATTTGAGGTACTTTCGATGCAATAGGATTTGGTGCAGATTTTACAACTTCTGGAGTGGCTAATTTGGACGACTTCCTTAGAGTGACCTTAAGACTATCTGGCTTTTTTGAAATTATACTTTTAGTGCTATAGTAGCTCTTGTTTGCCTCACGCAAAATTTTGGATTTAGGAGCTGCAGCTTTAACTTTTACTGGAACAACAATAAATTCTTGATAATCGCTAGTATCATTGACCTCGAAAAAATCTTCGGTTGCTTTATTTTCAACAGAATTAATTTTATTATCGTTGCACGACCCTAAAGACAACAATAACAATGGCAGCAAAAGCACACTCTTTTTCATAAAAATTTTTATAGAAATTTCTCTATAAATATACAAAAAAGAATCAGAAGAGTTTACCTATTTATCGATTATAATCACTCAAAGCATCAAAAAAGGCTTCAATATTTTTAAGAGGAACACCTGGTGGAAGATCACATCCAGTAGATAAAACAAAATTATCGAATTCAGATGTCTTAATTAGAAGCTCATATACATACTTTTTAACCTCTTGGCTCTCCATCTGCTTAAGTACTCCAACGGGATCAATGTTTCCCATAACAACTATATCTTTTGGACAAGATTTAAGAATCTCCACCATATTAGCAGCATTTCCAAAATGACAGGCCTTTGCACCAGTATACAACATAGCATCTGTACAATGACCACGATTACCGCAATTATGAAGTATTACAAGAAAGTTGTCGTCTTGTAGATCATCAATAATCTTCTTAATATAAACTGAGGAAAATTTCATGCAGTCATCATTAGATAAAAGGCCAGCAGCAGGATCAGCAATCAAGACGCCATCACATCCAATACTCTTTAACTCTTTACAATATGAATGAAGGAATGCATAACACTTCTCAAGTAATAATTCAACTGTTTCGGGCTCAATATAACAAGCCATCATTATTTCTGACATTCCATATAGCCTCCCTGCTAAAGAGAACGGACCAATAACACCAGCGAAGAAAGGTATCTCCTTGCCTTTTTCTACTACACGCTTTGCTGCATCAATAAAAACAGGTATCCTACCTGCAAGCAAATCTGGCACCTTTAAATTTTCAACACTGTTATAATCTGATAATATAGTATTTAAAACAAAAGGCATCTCATTTTCCCTGAACTCAATCTTACAACCAAAAGCTTCGGCTTCAAGAGACAGATCCATAACTGACGACATAGCCATTACAGGATAGACCTCCCCATTTTTAATTATAACTTCAGATAGAGCCTTATAGTCGGTAAGTGTCTTTTCAATTGAATATCCAAGTAACTCCATTCCTGGGTGAGACATAATTGCAAAAGCTTTTCTACATTTAGAGTTTTCCATTCCTATATTCATTTAAGAAAAATTCTTCGAAATTATATTTATTATGTACTAAGTTATGACCATTAGACAATAAAAAGCAGGCATATCCAACAACAGACTTCAACTCTCTTTCACATCCAAAAATCTTTAAAGATAACGCACATTTATAAAGCCTTACAGACCAATTTTGCCAAGATTGATTCTCATCAGGATTATCTATTAGTTTTAACTCATAAAGATTCCATCCCCACGACTCCAGTAGTAAAAAAGCACATCGTTTAAGATTTTGAATAAACAGCTCATCTCCTTTAAGAATTTCAACACTCTCCTCGTCTATCATATACTTAGCACCAAACCTGCTACGGATGTTAATCGGAAATGTCCACCAATCATAATGATTCTTGTGAAACTTATCCCAAGCCCCCTCGGAGCGCCACTGTTCAAAAAGCAACAGTTGCCTTCTTTGACACTCTTTCAACTCTTGAATTCCTACAAACTCATCCATTTTTTGCAATCTTCTCTAAAGCACCAAGATTCTCTATCGTTACCCTTTTTGCTGAGACGGTAATAACGCCATCTCTCTGAAAATCAGACAGGGTATTAATTATACTCTCTTTCGAGTATCCAAGAGCGTCTGCCATCTCCGATCTTGTAAATGGTAAAGAGAACGAAGAGTCTCCAAAAAGTTCCGACATATCACAAAGAAGAGTTGCAACTGCTCCATTAACATTTTTATGACTGAGGTTAATTAAGTTATGAACGACTCCGTTAGTTAGTTCAGACATCATCTTCACAGTGTACACAGCGAACTCTCCATTATCTCTTATAAGTGTCTCAAAAATAGACCTATTAATCATAATAACAGAACAGTCTGAGACTGCCACTGCCGAAAAATCTAATGTTTTATTTACAAAAGAGCACATCAACCCAATAAAGTTACCCTCTTTGACAAACTTAAAAGTTGTCACCCTTCCTCTATTTTCTACATTTAATTTAACAAACCCTCTCTCGAGGAACAATAAATGAGAAGCAGAAAAACCCTGTTTTACAATCTTCTCTCCTGCACAATATTCAATTGTACTACTTTCAGATAAAAGATGTCTCTGTTGAGATTCTGTCAAAAGTCCAAACCATTCGCAATCTTTTATTCCGAATGGCTCACGAGGTATATGATTGAATTGCATGAAAATTATCTTTTATGCAATATTACATTTTTTTAGGTTAAAAACACCATTAGAGCAAGATTAGTATTCAATAGTCAATTCAACAATTCAGAAGTTGAAAGAGCATAACTTTGTATCAAACAATAAAACCTAATAAAATGGGAGACATAAGATTCAGAGTTAAAGCTCATAGCGAAAATCCGACAAAAACAGTTGTAAAAGCTAGAAATTTCGAAATCATTGTAGATGAGCCTCATGACTTGGGAGGAACAGATGCTGCAGCCAATCCAGTTGAATACGTGCTTGCTGCATTTGCAGGTTGCTTAAACGTAATGGCACATCTGATTGCAAAAGAGATGAACTTTACCCTAAGAGGAGTAGAGATCGAACTTAGCGGAGACATTAATCCTGCTCGTCTATTTGGTATGAGTATGGATGATCGTGCAGGATACAAGCAAATTGTTGTAAAAATAAAGCCTGACGCCGACGCTGATGCTGAAACTCTTAAAACATGGGTAGAGGCTATAGAGTCTCGCTGCCCAGTGAGCGACAACATTCAAAATCCAACACCTGTTAAAATTGAGTTGAAGTAATAGTATAACATCCTGACCATGAAACAGTCGTTGCTAATTAAAGCAGCGGCTGTTTTTATTACCAATTGTTTTACCTATTTTCGCGGCTCAAATTTTTTTAAATGATCTCAATAGACGGACTTTGTGTTGAATTCAGCGGGACCAAGCTTTTCGACAACATCTCATTTGTAATTAACGACACCGACAAAATAGCCCTCATGGGTAAAAACGGAGCGGGAAAATCAACGCTTCTGAAAATCTTGGCAGGTGCAAAAAGTGCAACCAGAGGGGTAATCTCATCGCCCGAAGGAAGCGTAATAGCCTATCTGCCTCAGCACCTTATGACCGAAGATGGAAAAACTGTTTTCGAGGAGACAGCTACAGCCTTTTCCCACATTCACCAAACAGAGGCAAGGATTGCTGAGCTCAACAAAGAGTTAGAAACAAGAACCGACTACGACTCCGATGAATACTATAAGATCATAGAGGAGCTAACTTCTATAAGTGAAAAATTTTATGCTATTGACTCAACAAACTACGCAGAAGATGTAGAGAAGATTCTGCTTGGTCTTGGATTTAAAAGAGAAGATTTCCATAGACAGACTTCTGAGTTCAGTGGTGGATGGAGAATGCGTATTGAATTAGCGAAGATTCTGCTAAAAAAACCTGATGTAATTCTTCTCGATGAGCCAACCAATCACCTAGACATTGAGTCAATTATTTGGCTAGAAGACTTTTTGAAGACTCAGGCGAAAGCGGTTGTATTAATCTCTCACGACAAATCATTTGTGGATCGAGTTACAAACCGCACAATTGAGTTAACAATGGGAAGAATCTACGACTATAAAGTAAACTACTCTCATTATCTTGAACTTCGTAAGGAGAGACGGGTACAGCAACAAAAGGCTTATGATGAGCAGCAAAAAATGATTGCAGAGACTAAAGACTTTATAGAAAGATTTAAAGGCACATATTCAAAAACACTTCAAGTTCAATCGAGGGTGAAGATGCTCGAAAAGCTCGAATTAGTTGAGGTTGATGAAATAGATACATCTGCATTAAAACTAAAATTCCCCCCATCGCCACGTTCTGGAAACTACCCAGTAATTGCAGACGGTGTCGGTAAAAAATACGACGAAAAGCAGATTTTCAGCAATGCCTCCTTTACAATTGAAAGAGGAGATAAAGTTGCATTCGTTGGAAGAAACGGCGAGGGAAAATCGACTATGGTTAAGAGCATTATGAAAGAGATTACCTTCGATGGAAAACTCTCAATCGGGCACAATGTTCTTACTGGATATTTTGCTCAAAACCAAGCATCACTTCTAGATGAAGATCTTACAGTATACCAAACAATTGATAACGTTGCAGTAGGCGAAATCAGAACGAAGATCAGAGATCTGCTTGGAGCATTCATGTTTGGACGAGACGATTCAGACAAAAAGGTAAAAGTTTTATCAGGTGGAGAGCGGACACGCCTTGCTATGATTAAGCTTCTTTTGGAACCAGTCAATCTCCTTATACTCGACGAGCCAACAAATCACCTCGACCTTAAAACAAAAGACATTCTTAAACAAGCTCTGTTAGATTACGACGGAACCCTTATTGTAGTATCGCACGACCGCGACTTTTTGGATGGACTTGTTACTAAAGTTTATGAATTTGGAGGAGGAAAGGTTACAGAACATTTCGAGACTATCCAAGGTTTTCTTGAGAAGAAGCGAATGGAAAATCTTAAAGAGATTGAACGTAAGGCTTAATAAATTTTCTCTATCTACCCATTGAGCAATTCAATCGGAAATCATTAGTTTTCAGAGAGTATCGTGATTATTTTTGTACCAGAAATTAAAAACAAACAATAATCATGAGATCATTAATCGGAAAAGAGGCTCCAAAATTCAAAGCTAAAGCAGTAATCAACGGAAATCA
Source organism: Bacteroidales bacterium (assembly GCA_041441455.1). Taxonomy (GTDB): domain Bacteria; phylum Bacteroidota; class Bacteroidia; order Bacteroidales; family UBA932; genus JAFIHK01. Next base: position 35,099 of record JASDTB010000099.1, on the reverse strand, counting down.
AATTGTAGATGACTTTTCACTGGAACAATATCTAGGAAAAAAATATGTTGTCTTCTTTTTCTATCCGCTAGACTTTACATTTGTCTGCCCTACAGAACTTCATGCTTTCCAAGAGAAGCTTGCCGAATTTGAGAAAAGAGATGTACAAGTAGTAGGATGCTCGGTTGATTCAGAGTTTTCGCATCACGCTTGGTTGAATCTAAGTAAAAAAGCAGGAGGAATACAAGGGGTTAAATATCCACTTGTTGCAGACCTTTCTAAATCAATATCCGAAAGTTTCGGAGTATTAGCTGGAGAGTATGTTGAAGATGAGTATGGAAACATCTCTTTCGAGGGAGCACCCGTAGCGTACAGAGGTCTATTTTTGATTGACAAAGCAGGAGTTGTTCGTCACTGCGTAATCAATGACTTGCCATTAGGAAGAAGTGTAGATGAAGCGATTCGTACAGTTGACGCACTGCAGCACTTTGAGGAATTTGGAGAAGTTTGTCCTGCCAACTGGAGCAAAGGAAAAGAGGCTATGAAAGCTACTGACGAAGGAGTCGCAGAGTATCTCAGCAAAAACTAATGACTAATGCTCATTAATTAAAAATTATCTAAGGGTTCGGTATTCAAATATTTATCAAACAAATTAAGTATTCAATTATTTATCAAACGAAAGGGTGACTAAAAATTTTAGTTGCCCTTTATCATTATCACCAATCTTCCTTCCTATATTCCTATATTCCTATATTTCTGTTTTCCTATATTTCTGTTTTCCTGTTTTCCTGTTTTCCTGTTTTCCTGTTTTTCTCACCTCCTTGACCTCTCAGCCTCACTGCTAACTAAAAGAATATCAAGTCGTTTTGCACTTCCCGTCAGACTATGGGTAGTCTGCCAGACTTTTTCAAAACTGTCACACATTCAGTCATTTAGCTTTTTTACACTAACTTACAAATTTCGATCTTAAAAAAATAGCACTTGATAATCAATACGTTCTAAATTAGTCTGGCAGACACCCCCTGGTCTGCATGTGTTTTCAAAACATTCGGATAATCAACAATATAGCTCTTGTGATATTGTAGACATAAATTATAATTACCTATTCAGAAGATACATATATTTTATTGGGTTTAATTCAGGCATAACTTCTTGATTATAATTGTGCTTCGCAAGTTATAAGCTCAGCCGTGGTTCGCGAAAATGGTGCTTCGCAAGTTATGAGCTCAGCTACGCTTCGCCCAGTCCGGAACATCACATGAATTTGTATTCGAGGTATCTTAGTTTGAAGTTTAATCAAAGTTTGAAGCAAAGTTTTCAATTAAAGGCTAAGTATCACATATACAGAGCGTTTTGCGATTTCCTGCAGATTCCCCCAATCTGCCAGAATAATTTCTATGTATCAGTATTATAAGATATTAGCTTTTTTAAAGATTCCAATATATGAGATTAAAAAGTGATATAATACACATTATTAAATAGTTATACTTTATTCTGGCAGATCGGGGGGATCTGCAGGAAATTGTATAACACTCACAATATCAAGCACTAAAACATTATAGTCTTTTCTGTTTCATATTACCCCTTTAAATAAATTCTTAGTTCTTTTTCAATGCACAGTCCCAATTATCTTATAATTCTTATTCATAATTCTTATACACAGTTCTTATGCAAAGAACTTATAAACAATACTCATCTATAATTCTTATTCACAATTCTCATAAACAATTCTTATGCATAATTCTCATTCACAATTTTTTTGCACAGTTCTTATTCATAATACAATTTAAATACGCATGACTTTTGTCCTATAATTCTTATTCACAATACTCTTTTTTATAATCATTGACTACTGTCTTATAACCTATATAGATTAGTATTCGTAACGTTATTTTATGGCTGTACTCAATTTGCATAAATATAGGAGTAACATGAGCTTATTTTTGCTTTAAATGGGGATTTTGTAAATCAATTTGAATAAATATAAGAGAGCCATAATTTGTTAGATATGGGCCCCAAATGTTGTTGTCTAACTTTTGTGGTTCATTTCACTCTTTTTAGTCATCCTCTTTTACTTCTTCCCTTCGCGAATTCAACCAAAGCAGAGGTCGAGGGGGCACCGTATGTTTTTTAGCGGTTTGACGTCAGATTTTTCGAATTAGGCTGAGGATTGTCCGACGACCATCGGGAGGAGTTCCGCAAGCCTCGAAAAATCAAGGAAAAAACGCGTAAAAAAACATCTAGGTGCCCCCTCGACCTCTGCCGAAAAGACTCAAAAATTATAAAACCTAGTTTCTAAAAACAATCACATCCTCAAAGCAATCCGCAACCACTGGTTTCTCTTTACTCAACCTACCACTCAACAACGCCTTTGCCAACTCATTAACCAATTCGCGTTGCAAAACACGCTTCACAGGTCTTGCTCCATAAGAAGGATCATAACCCTTGTTACACAAGTAATCCATCGCATAATCAGTAAATTGTAAATCGATACCCTTCTCAGCAAGAATCTCCTTAACACCGTTTATTTGCATCTTCAAAATTGCCTTAACATCATTCATTGTTAAAGGATGGAACATGATGATCTCATCTATCCTATTTAGAAACTCAGGTCGTACATTGCTTTTCAAGATCTCCATAACCTCTAATCTTGTTTTTTCAAGAATCTCATCACGATTTCTGTCATTCATTTTACTTAAATTATCCTGAATCACAGCAGAACCAGCATTTGAGGTCATTATCAAGATTGTATTTTTAAAATCGACAGTGCGCCCCTTATTGTCAGTCAACCGTCCATCATCCAACACCTGAAGTAAAATATTAAAGACATCGGGATGTGCTTTTTCGATCTCATCTAATAAAACAACTGAATAGGGCTTACGACGAACAGACTCAGTAAGCTGTCCCCCCTCCTCATAGCCAATATAACCAGGAGGAGCTCCAACAAGTCTAGAGACAGAGTGTCTCTCCTGATATTCACTCATATCGATACGAGTCATCATATTCTCATCGTTAAACAGAAACTCTGCCAATGCTTTTGCCAACTCAGTCTTTCCGACACCAGTTGTACCCAGGAACAAGAAGGAGCCTATTGGCCTTTTTGCATCTTGCAAACCCGCTCTGCTTCTTCTGATAGCATCTGACACCGCACATATTGCCTCATCTTGGCCAACTATTCTTTTATGAAGAGCATCTTCCATTCTTAGTAGTTTTTCCTTTTCACTCTCAAGCATCCTCTTGACTGGAATACCTGTCCATTTGGCAACTACCTCTGCAATATCCTCCGGTTCTACATACTCTTTGATCAATGCATATTCTGAGTCACTCTTTTTTGCATTCAACTGTTCAATTTCACTTTGAGCCGCAACAATCTTTCCATATCTGATCTCGGCTACAACACCATAGTCTCCCCTTCTCTCAGCCTCTTCTGCCCTAAGTTTTAGATCCTCAATCTCTTGCTTCTTCTTTTGAATCGAGTCAATTATCGATTTTTCATCTTTCCATTTAGCATTTTGAGCGTCCCTGTCGGCAGATAATCTGGTAATTTCCTCGGTAAGCTCTCTCATTTTCTCCTTATCTCCCTCTCTTTTAATCGCTTCACGTTCAATTTCAAGTTGACGGATTCTCCGATTTAGTTCGTCAATGCTCTCCGGAACAGAGTTCATTTCAAGACGAAGTTTAGAGGCAGCTTCGTCAATTAAGTCGATAGCTTTATCAGGTAAAAAACGAGAAGTGATATATCTGTGCGAAAGGTCAACAGCAGCAATAATTGCATCGTCTTTGATTCTCACTTTATGGTGGTTTTCATACCTCTCTTTGAGACCTCTTAAAATAGAGACAGCCTCCGAAGGAGAAGGCTCATCTACCATAACCATCTGAAACCTTCTCTCAAGCGCCTTATCTTTTTCAAAATATCTCTGATATTCATCTAATGTAGTTGAACCTACAGCTCTCAACTCCCCTCTTGCAAGAGCAGGCTTAAGAATATTAGCAGCATCCATCGCCCCATCACTTCGACCAGCTCCAACCAATGTGTGAATCTCATCAATAAAAAGAATAACCTCTCCTGCACTCTCAATCACCTCTTTTACAACAGCTTTAAGCCTCTCTTCGAACTCACCTTTATACTTAGCTCCAGCAATTAAGGCACCCATATCTAATGAAAACAGCGTCTTACTTTTCAAATTCTCGGGAACGTCTCCATTGATTATTCTCTGAGCAATCCCCTCTGCAATAGCGGTCTTTCCAACTCCGGGCTCACCCACAAGAATTGGATTGTTTTTAGTCCTTCTACTCAAAATTTGAAGAACTCTTCTGATCTCGTCATCCCTCCCAATGACAGGATCCAGTTTTCCCGCTCTGGCCTGTTCATTCAGGTTTACGGCATAAACACCGAGGGCTTCATAATTTTGTTTATTCATCATATAGAATTTATTAAAATCTCTTTATCATCTATTTTATCAATATCTCTGCCAATGTATTTTTTCTGCCATTTTAGCAGAATTTTACTTATATGATGACTCAATTGCTATATTTGTAGAAAAAAAAGAGATGACATTCCCAGAATTGAAAAACGGAGAGCTGCTTCCATTGGTAGAGAGTTTCTATACCATTCAGGGAGAGGGCTTCCACACAGGTAAGCCTGCTTATTTTATCAGGCTGGGCGGATGCGATGTAGGGTGCCGCTGGTGTGATGCCAAAGAGACATGGAATCCAAAAAAATTTCCACCTATACCAGTAAACGACATCGTAAGTGAAGCTACAAAATACCCTGCCCAGGCAATAGTGATAACAGGAGGAGAACCTCTTACATATCCATTAGGAATTTTGTGTGAGGAGCTTAAAAAACATAATTTAGAGATTTTCATTGAGACTTCGGGGTCTCAAAAAATATCAGGAAGATTTGACTGGATTACACTTTCTCCAAAGAAAAACAAACCACCTGTTGAAGGATTTCACCAACTTGCTTCGGAGTTAAAAGTTATTATTGAGGATGTTGCTGATTTCGAATGGGCAGAATTAAATCGTCAAAAGGTTAGAAAAGATTGCCTTCTATACTTGCAACCAGAATGGAGCAGATCAAAACAGGTCTTACCTGAGATTATAGAATATGTAAAGAATCATCCAAATTGGAATATCTCTCTACAGACTCACAAATTTATGAACATACCGTAACCTAAAATCATAATATCAAACATGAAAAAAACAATAATCACGTTTTCATTATTGGCTCTATTTGTGGTCTCAGCGTTTTCGCAAGAGAACAAGCCAAAAACAGCCTACGAATTTACCGTAGTCAAACAATTACCTATCACTTCAATAAAAAATCAAAACAGGTCAAGCACCTGTTGGAGTTTTTCTACCAATGCTTTCCTGGAGTCTGAGATTATTAGATTAGGAAAAGGCGAAGTAGATCTATCTGAGATGTTTGTTGTATCATCTTCATATTTTGACAAATCAGACAAATATGTAAGAACTTCTGGAAACATTAATTTGTCGCCAGGAAGCTCTTTTGGAGACGCACTTTATGTTCTAAAACATTATGGTACAGTACCAGAAAAAGAGATGAGTGGATTAAACTACGGAGAGAAGAATCATGCTCATAATGAATTTGACGCAGCAATTTCGGGATATGTAAATGCAATTCTAAAGAATCCAAACGGCAAATTATCTACAGCTTGGAAGAGTGGTCTTGCTGGAATTTTAGACGCCTATCTTGGCAAAAAACCAGAAAAATTTATTGTTAATGGTAAAGAGTTTACTCCTAAGACATACGCACAGTCACTTGGTATTAACCCCGATGACTATGTATCATTAACATCATACTCTCACCATCCATTCTACACCCAATTTGCAATTGAGATTCCTGATAACTGGAGATGGGACCTCTCATACAATCTTCCTATCGAAGAGTTGATGCAAGTATTTGACAACTCTATAAACAATGGATATACTGTGCTTTGGGGCTCAGACGTAAGCGAAAAGGGATTTACTAGAAATGGTATAGCAATCATGCCAGATATCGAAGTTGTAAATACTTCTGGTTCTGATCAAGCTCGCTGGACAGGTCTCTCTAAGTCCGAAATCGACAGCAAAATCTTCTCATTGATGGAGAGAGTTCCTGAAAAGGTAATAACTCAGGAAGAGAGACAAAAGGCATTCGATAATGGACAGACAACAGACGACCATGGAATGCAAATCTTTGGAATAGCAAAAGATCAAGATGGAAGAAAATTCTATATGGTTAAAAACTCTTGGGGCGAAACAGGTGAGTTCAAAGGCATCTGGTATGTATCAGAATCATTTGTGAAATATAAAACAATGAATATTGTTGTTCACAAAAACTCTATTCCACAACAAATTAGAACTAAACTAGGTATTTAAATCTATGAAAAAGTTAACATTGATTTCAATTGGAATCCTTGCAATGCTGCAAGTTAATATTGCGTTTTCTCAAGTTTTCCAGTTTACCGATATTGTAAGAAACCCTGCTTCTCCTGTTAAAAATCAAGCATCTAGTGGCACATGCTGGGCCTACGCTACAGCTTCATTCATTGAGTCTGAGCTTCTCAGAACTGGTAAAGGAGAATTTGATCTTTCTGAAATGTATGTTGTAAGACAGAACTACATGAACAGAATGAATGACAACTACCTAAGAAGAGGAAAAGGTAATCTCGGACAAGGAAGTCTAGCTCACATGTTCACAAATATTCTTGCAAACAATGGAGTTATTCCTCAAGAGATTTATAATGGAATCAACTATGATTCAAAACTAAACAATCACAAAGAGCTAAACCAATTTGTAAATGCAATTTCTGCGGCTGCAGTAGAACTAAAACAAAGAAGCCCTGAATACTATAAACTTGTAAATTCATTGTTCGATATCTACTTAGGTAAAGTTCCTGAAAAATTTCAGTTTAAAGGTAAAGAGTACACCCCTGTTACATTTGCTCAGAGCCTTGGACTAAATATGGAAGATTATGTAGAGATCACTAGTTTCTCTCATATTCCTTTCTACAAAAAATCTGTAATCGAGGTTCCGGACAACTGGGATTTTGCTCCATTTTACAACCTTCCATTAGACGAATTTATGTTGGTGATGGATAACGCTCTTAAAAATGGTTATACTGTTTGCTGGGATGGTGATGTTAGCGAAAAAGGTTTCTCACATTCAAATGGAGTTGCAATTTATCCCGATCCTGCAGAAAATATCGAAGAGGTTGTAAAATTTCAAAAAATCTATCCCGAAGTTAAAGTAACACAAGAGATCAGACAAAAAGGATACGAATCTTTTGTTACCACCGACGACCATCTAATGCATATAACAGGAATGGTGAAAGATCAAAACGGAACAATATATTACATTACTAAAAACTCTTGGGGTACAGAAAGAAATAAATTTGGAGGATATTTAAATATGTCCGAAAGTTATGTTCGAGCTAAGAGCATCTCAATAATGATTCACAAAGATGCTGTTCCTAAAGATATTAGAAAAAAACTTGGTATTTAATTTAGAATAAAATTATGAGCATTCGCAGACACATCCCAAACACAATAACCTCAATGAACCTGTTTGCTGGTTCAGTCGCTGTGATTTTTGCCTTAAAAGGCTGGTCAACATGGGCTGTATTTCTAATTATGGCAGCAGCTATTTTTGATTTTTTAGACGGTTTTGCGGCACGTCTGCTAAAAGCTTATTCTCCAATAGGAAAGGAGTTAGACTCTCTGGCCGATATGGTCAGTTTTGGCCTAGCTCCTTCTCTTCTTTTATATTATCGATATTCGCAATCGTTATCACCTTACATTTCTGGGGACAACTCTTCTATTTCGTTTGAACTATTAACGTTCTTTCCTCTTATAATTGCTGTATTCTCTGGATTGAGACTTGCTAAATTCAATGTAGATATTAGACAAAGTGAAAACTTTATCGGCTTACCAACACCTGCAAATGCATTAATCATTTCGATGCTCATCTATTTCACTACAATCAATCAAACACTAGATCCAATCTTAAATACAGTATGGTTTATCCCAGTATTGTCATTCATCCTATCAATGCTGCTTGTTTGCGAAATGACAATGTTTTCGATGAAATTTAAATCGACTGATTGGCGTAAAAACAAGTCTAGATATATCTTCCTTTCGATTTGTAGCGTAATCATCATAATTAATGCCCTTCTAGGACTTGATTGGTCACTCTCTATTCTCATAATCTTCATATTGTATATTATTATAAACTTCATTATATTTATCGGCAATAGTAAGAGAATATAATTTAAAACTCATTTTTTATAACCATACCTAAATTTATAAAACATAAAAAACTACAAAATGGCAACTAACAGACCCAAAGTCTTGATTGTTGAAGACGATGAGACTAATCTCATCTACCTTCAGTTAGTTCTGAAAGACTTGAATATTGAACTCCTGAAAGCCGTAAATGGACAGGCTGCTGTAGAGACTTTTGAACAAAACCAAGACATCGAACTAATTCTGATGGACATACGTCTACCTGGAATGGATGGATATGAAGCTACATCTATGATTCGAAAAATGAACAAAGATGTAGTTATCATAGCACAAACAGCGTATGCTTTCTCTAGCGATAAAGATAAAGCTATAGAATCAGGCTGTAACGACTATGTATCTAAGCCTATCAGACGCGAAGAGTTATTAAAGAAAATCAATCACTACCTTAATCCTTCTGTATAAAAGCACTCTCTAAAACCCTTCTTGCTTTTATACCAGTATTGATTGAGCCAGATTTTTCACCTGAATAACCCTTTTCAAAATAGATCATCGCAACCCCCGAAGTTGCGTCGTACCATAAATACTGCCCTTTTTTCTCTCTATCATTAAAATAGAACAGAGAGTTAGAGATAAAGTCAGCACTATTCTTTGTAAAAACTTTTGTATTTGAATATTCACCTGCGAATTGAACCATTCCTAAGAATTTCGCAATGTCAATCGGATTAACGATTAAATTATCCCCAATCTCTTTCAATACATATTTACCAAATCCTAAAGGATTATAAATATTTTGATAAAGAGAATCTTCTTGATTTTTCTTAATAAATTTTGAGATAATCTTATTTAACGTCTTAATATCTGAGCTCTTATCAGAGACTAAAAGATCAGAGATTAACTGATTATACCCCTCTTTAGCTTTTTTTCCGTAATACTTATAAACAAAGTCTTCCAAAGATAAATGGCCATCGTCTATCAATTTAAGCAATAGAGGCAGGGTTGTAAACGCAGCAGATGTCGATTTTAGATCCACCACATCATCACTCGTCATATTTCCATAACATCTATCAACAAAAACAACTCCATCTTTAAGGGCAATCAATCTCGAGCCACTGACTTGATGATCATAATTTTCAGATGTTATTAATTTATCCAGTTCTTTAAAAAACTTATCTCCATCTACATTGTAGAGTTCAGTAGAATTAAAGGAGAGTACTTTACTCTTATCAGAATCCAACCCTCTTCCATAGAGAAAATTACCTGAGGTTACAGGCATCTCTCCTTTGAAAGTAGATGCACCAAAAATCTTTTGAGAGGCCAAATCTAAATTATAGTCAGATGAATTAAATGCACAAATAATAGCATCAAAATTATCAATCTTTGAGATCTCTCTAAACGCATAAGGATTACCAAAATAGACTAAAGTGATCTTCCTCTCTTTGGCTAAATCGGCTAAAAGAGACATTGTATTATTGTCTAAACCATAGTTTTTTTGAGGTCTCTGATCTGTATTGTGGATACTAACTATGATATTAATGTCATTTGGCTTTGATGTTATATAATTCCGAATTTCTGAAGTTGAAGATTTTGAATCTAAAACCAATGTATCAATAGGGGAATATCTAGATAAATATGAGGCAAACTTACTTCCACCTCTTTCAGCTCCAATTGCAATTAGAGTAGTTGGTTTGGTTGAAATTGGTAGTGGAATAATATTGTTTCTATTTTTTAATAGAATCAACGATCTATCTGCAATAGTTCTATTAAGATAAGTGTATTTACTTTTCGAAAGGTCAGAAAGGATGTTCTCCCTTTTAATCTCTCTCCAAGAATCGCTCAACAGGTTTTGCTCACTCTTGAGTTTGAGAACTTTTCTGCATCTCATATTGATTGCATGTTCGGAGATGATTCCATCTTTGACCGCCCTCTCTATCACATCTATAGACTCGCTCACATTTTCTGGCATCAGAATCAAATCAGCTCCAGCTAATAATGATTCTAAAGGTAGTCTCGCCTTATCTCTTCCGACCGACACTCCTTTCATATTAAGGGCATCAGTTATTATTAAACCATTATATTCCAGACTGTTTTTTAAAAAATCGGTGATTATTCTTCTGGAAATAGAAGATGGTGTTCCTGATGAATCCAATGAAGGAATCTGCAGGTGACCTATCATTACTAACTCAGCTCCCGATAAGATCATTCTTTTGAAAGGAACAAGTTCTACTGAGTCTAGTCTCTCTTTCGAAAATTTTAACAATGGTAAATCATAGTGAGAATCTACATCCGTATCGCCATGACCTGGGAAGTGTTTGGCAGAGCCTAGCACACCTTCGCCCCTCATCCCTTTATAGTACGCCCAACCATAATCAGATACTTTCAATCTATTTTCTCCAAAAGATCTAGTGTTGATTGCCGAATTTAATGGATTACTATTGATGTCAATTGAAGGGGCATAATTCAAAGTTATACCTAACCGTTTACACTGCTCAGCAATATAGCTTCCCATCTGCTCAACAACTTCTGGAGAATTTTTCATCGCACCTAATTGCAGTTGACGAGGAAAAGCAGTCACCGAATCAATTCGCATCGCAACTCCCCACTCTCCGTCGATTGAGATCAAGAGAGGAACTTTAGAGATTTTTCTCAATTTATTGATCTTTTCAACAAATTGGTGAAGATTAGACTCCATCAAAATAACTCCTCCAATCCTCTCCTTTTCAATTAGATTGTCAATCTCATAAAAAGAGCGATCATTGGGATTAGTACTGAACGCACAAATATATAGCTGTGCAATTTTTTCGCGTAGTGTGAGCGAATGAAGCAGTTTATCAAGATTTTCGTCGCTTGTTACTCCTAACATAATAGAAGGAACAAACAGCGAAAAGATGATTATTATTGTAAAGGTTACTTTAAAATGGCGCATTAGACTCTAAAGATTCGACATGCTCTCCACGAGCCTGTTTATTTTTTCGGTTAGTATTTTATTGGCCTCTTCGAATTCAGAGGCTGATTTTATAATCTCTTTTACTCCAAAATAGTATTTGATTTTTGGTTCAGTTCCCGATGGCCTTACAGATACAATTGTGTTGTCGGCACACACGAACTGCATAACATCGGATTTTGGCAGATTGATTCTGTAACGTAAATCGCTAATTAAATCAGTTGTCTCTTGCCTTTTATAATCATGAATCAACACTACTCTTGAGCCATCAATTGTCTCTAATGGGTTCTCTCTTAGTCTTGTCATAATGTTTTTAATCTGCTCTACCCCATCCTTTCCCTTTTTGGTTACAGAAAGAAGATGCTCTTTATAGAATCCAAATTCAACATATATGTCAATTAGCAATTCGTACAATGATTTTCCTCGTTCAGCAGCCCAAGCGGCAGCTTCAGCAACTAAACAACAAGATATTACAGCATCTTTGTCTCTTACAAACTCACCCAAATTAAAGCCATAACTCTCCTCGCCTCCTCCAATAAATTCTCTCTTACCTTCATTCATCCTTACAATTTCGGCAATGAATTTGAATCCTGTAAGAACATTGTACATGTCAACAGAATACTTGTCTGCTATGGATTTAAGGAGATCAGTCGTCACAATTGTCTTTACCATATAGTGCTCTTTCTTAAGACGAGATGTCTCCCTTCTTCGTTCCAAAATATAGTAGGTCAAAATAGCAGCTGTCTGATTTCCATTCAAAAGGATCAACTTTCCCTCATTATCTCTTACGGCTATACCTAGTCTGTCGGCATCTGGATCTGTAGCCATTACTAAGTCTGCATTTACATCTCCAGCTAATTTTAAAGCCATCTCTAAAGCAGATGTCTCCTCTGGATTAGGTGATTTTACCGTAGGAAAATTTCCATCTGCAACACACTGTTCTTCAACTTTAATCACATTTTTAAAGCCAGCGCGAGACAGGGCTTCTGGCACCATGCTAACTCCAGTTCCATGAAGAGGTGTGTAGACAATCTTAAAATTATTATGTTTTTTAACTAATTCTGGGCTTAAAGTAAGCTGAAGAATAGCATTCAAATACGCCTCATCAGCCTCTTCTCCAAGTATCTGGATTCTTCCTGCGCCCTCAGAGAATTTAACCTGAGAAGGATCTGTAATTCTTAAAACCTCTTCAATAATATTTTTATCGTGGGGAGCTGTTATTTGTGCACCATCTTCCCAGTATACTTTATAACCATTGTACTCTTTCGGATTATGTGATGCAGTAATCATCACACCAGCTTGACATTTAAGATTTCTTAACGTGAAGCTCAATTGTGGAGTTGGTCTTAACTCTCTATATAAATAGACAACAAATCCATTTGCAGCAAATACATCTGCAGTGATTTTAGCAAACTCTTTACTAAGGTTTCTACTGTCAAAAGAGACAGCAACCGATATTTGTTCTTTATCCGAAAAATTCTTGTTTATGTAGTTTGCCAAGCCTTGTGTAGCCATACCAACAGTATATTTGTTCATTCTGTTTGTACCAACACCCATTACTCCTCGCAAACCTCCGGTACCAAATTCCAAGTTTCTATAAAAGCTATCCTCCAGCTCCTTTGGATTATCAGACATTAGGCGTTTAATCTCACTTTTTGTCTCAACGTCAAAATTTCCGTTCAACCAAGAATTGGCAATCTCTAAATAATTGTCAGACATATATTTAATAATTTAAATTTCGTTTCTATATAAAACAAATTTAATCATTAATGCTCAATATTCCAATATTACACAAAGTAGAGTATATTTGCAGAATGAATTTGAAGGAATACATCCCCTATTATAAAAGAAATCTAAATGTCGCACTACCAGTCATGCTAACACAAGCAGGGCAGGTCTCTGTACATCTTGCAGATAATATTATGGTTGGACATTTAGGCACAGCAGAACTTGCCTCTGTCTCATTTGCCAACTCAATTTTTATTCTTGGGATGGTTTTTGGCATAGGTTTTACTCAAGGTTTAACCCCTCATATTGGTCAAAATTTTGGTAAAGGTGATCATGAAAAAGTTACATCTTTTTTCCAAAACTCCCTTGCACTTAATTTCGTAACTACAATTATCTTAACAGGGGTTATGTATGTTGCTGGATTATTTATGTCTCACATGGGGCAACATCCAGAAGTTGTTGAAAATGCATATGATTATTACGACATTATCCTCCCTTCTATGATTCCATTCCTTATGTTTTTTGGAATTAGACAGTTCTCAGAGGGGATCGGTATCACAAAATATGCAATGTACATTACAATTACCGGCAATCTGATGAATATTTTCCTAAACTGGGTTTTAATCTATGGTCATTTAGGATGTGATAAAATGGGAGTTGCAGGAGCTGCTCTTGCTACACTTATAAGTAGAATCTTCATGCTAGCTGCCTTTTGTTATATATTATACAGAGTCAGTATCTACAAACAATATGTTAAACGGTTTAAGAAAAAACTCTTCGACAAGCTTGTAATAAAGGATCTGTTAAAAACCTCCGTTCCTCTCTCTTTTCAGAATCTTATTGAGATCACAGCATTTAGTTTAAGTGCAATCATGGTTGGATGGACAGGGAAGTCTCCTTTAGCAGCACATCAAATTGCAATGTCGATGAGCAGTTTCTCTTTCATGCTAGCGTTAGGAGTTGGTGCAGCAGCTACAATAAGAGTATCTCACCAATATGGTTTTGGAGATTATGTTGCAACAAGAAAAGCTGGATTTGCCGCAATCCATTTAAGTGTTGCACTTATGTCAATTAGCGGCATTTGTTATATACTTTTCAAAGATTATATTCCATTTATTTATACCACAGATTTAGAAGTTGTTAAAATTGCATCATCACTATTAATTATCTCTGCACTCTTCCAGATCTTCGATGCAATCCAGTTATCTTGTATAGCTTGCCTAAGAGCTCTGTCGGATGTTAAAATTCCTTTGATTTTATCCGTTATTGCATACTATTTTGTCTGCCTTCCTCTAGGGTATGTATGTGGCTTTGTTTTTGAAATGGGTGCTGTTGGAGTATGGATAGGCTTATTATTAGGACTAATTTTTGTTGCCTTGCTATTCTTATGGCGTTTCAACAAGATTACAAATTATATGATTAAACATAATACAGCTAATTTCTACCACAAATTATGAAAGAGTCGGCATTCAAAAAGCCATTGCTAATTATCATTGGCATCTCTGCTCTAGTTAGAGCCTTTCTAGCTGCCTCTCTAGAGCTTGGAAACGACGAGGTATACTATTGGAGTTACGCAATGTATCCCGATTTAAGCCATTTCGACCACCCACCAATGATAGGCTGGCTAATTCAACTCTTTACAGTCAATTTAAATTTGAACAGTGAGCTTTTTATCAGACTCTGTTCAATTGTAATCGGGTCTGCTAACACATGGATTATCTATATTATAGGTCGAAGAATTAAAGATGAAGCGGCAGGATTTTATGCCTCAATTCTTTACACTACATCTATTTATTGTTCAATAATTTTAGGCACATTTATTCTACCCGATACTCCACAAAGTATATTTTTCCTATTATCAATTTACTTTTTACACGAAGCACTATTCAAAAAATATGGAGAATGCCCAGAGAGCAGAGCCCTATGCAATTTCGCAATAATATTAGCTGGATTATTCATCGGAATGGCAATGCTTTCAAAATATTCTGCCGCCTTCTTATGGGTAGGTGCTGGTCTGTATATTCTGTTTTTCGATAGAAAAAGGCTCAAAGATCCATTCTTATATTTGGCAATAATCGTTAGTGCCCTGTTCTTATTACCAATTTTAATATGGAACTTAAATAATAACTTCATCAGCTTTACGTTCCATGGCAACAGGGTCTCTTTCTTTGGAGAGGGCTTCAATATTGTCTCATTCGGAAGAGAAATTATAGGAAATTTCCTTTATAACAACCCAGTAAACGTAGTAATCATTATCTCAGCTTTAATAGCATATTCTAAAGTCAAATTCCTGGAAAAGCGACAATTTATGCTTTTAGCTTTAGTCTCTTTTCCAATTATTCTCTGTTTTCTATTCTTTTCAATGTTTAGAGACACTTTACCACATTGGTCAGCTCCAGGATATTATGGATTAATGATCATTGCAGGTGCCTGGTTATCTGAAAAATATAAGAGTAGAAATATTGGAACGAGTATACCGGCTCCACTCAAACGAGCTATTTGGTTAATAACAGTTGTAGTTACAGTTGGATTTATTCATATACATACAGGAATACTAAACTTCGAAGTCAAACAAAAATCAGATCTTCCACTTGGTAAATACGACTTTACCTTAGATATGTATGGCTGGGAGACGTTGTCTAAAGAGTTCAATAAAGTCAGAGAGTATGATGTCAATCATGGCATTATGAACCGTCATTCTGCAATTGTCTCTTATAAATGGTTCCCTGCAGCCCATCTAGATTATTACGTTGCTCGACCTGCAAAGAGCGTAGTAAAAACTATTGGTCCACTTAGCGATACTCATAAATACGCTTGGATTACCAAAGACATTGGAGGCTTTAAGATTGGAGAGAGTGTATATTATCTCAGATCATCTAAAGAGAGATTTGATGGAGTCAATGAGATCGGAGAAAGGTATTTCAAGTCAACAGAACTTGCTAAGACAGTCTATATTTTCAGGATGGGAAAACCTGCAGAGAGGTATGAAATTTTCAGATTTAGAGAGATGACTACCCTTCCCGATTCGACATTAACTTCACCTTCATTTTAATGTATTCCGACAGTTTTATACAATTCGTCAAGCAAAATATTGATCGAAATCCATCTGAGATTGCACTCAAATCGGGCGAGAGATCTGATTTTTCTATGTCGGATGCAGCATCATTTATTTATGGAATGCAAAAAATAAAGGAGAAAGTACCTGAGTGGTATTGCAATTTTAATTTGATAATTCCTGCAAGAGTCTCTTTAGAACAATCAAGTTCTTATCATACTGCTCAGTTCAAACAACAATTCTTCGAAGATAAGATCGTATGTGATATAACTGGTGGATTTGGAGTTGATAGTTTTTATATTTCAAAAGTCTCTAAAAGAGTCCATTATTACGAAACCAATAAGCAATTGGCCTCCGTTGTTAGTCATAATTTCGGAATTTTGGGTGTAAAAAATATCGAAATTAATTCATCAGAAATTAATAATCAAAGTACACTTCCCCTTTGCGATGTTATCTATTGCGATCCTTCTAGAAGAGATGAAAATAATCGTCGTATGTACGCGATAGCCGATTGTTCTCCCAACATTTCGGAATTAAAAAATCATCTTTTTGAATTTGCTCCAAAGATTGTTGTAAAGCTCTCTCCAATGTCCGATATCACAAAATCTGTTAATGAACTTGGTTCTGTTTCGGCAGTATATATAATTTCGGTAAATAACGAATGTAAAGAGCTGCTTTTCGTTCTCGATAAAAACAACAACACTAACTCCGAATATGATATCTTTTCTATCAATATTCAGGGATATAAAACTGAATCATTTTGCCACACATTGCAGCAAGAGCGAGAGGCATCGATCAAATTTGACATCCCAAAAGAGGGCACATTCCTATATGAACCAAATAGTAGTATCTTAAAATCTGGAGCCTTTAAATTAGTAGCTAATACTTTTGGAATCTGCAAATTAGAAAAAAGCTCACATTTATATACAAGTTCCAATTTGACAGACAATTTCCCTGGAAGGGTATTCTTGATTGAAAAAATCTACCCCTTTAAAAAACAAAAACTTTCGGACATTTTTGAAAAATATCCGAAAGCTAATATTTCAGTGAGAAATTTTCCGTTAAAGAGCGAGGAGCTCAGGAAAAAACTCAAAATTGAAGAAGGAGGCGAAATTTATCTTTTTGGAACAACAGATTGTTTTGGCGAAAAGCAAATAATCTGCTGTAAAAAATATTAATATTCTATTCTTTCTCCTTTAGTATTCAACCAAATATACTCTAATAATGAGTTCTCACTTGATGAGATTACTTTTAAAGAGCATTTAAATTTGTACATCCATTTTAATCTCAAAGAGAACAAGCCTCTTGTAAGGTGAGAATAAATTATGGGATTTACTTTAAGAGATAATGATTTATGGCCTTTATCTTTAACATAATAGGCTAATTGTCTCTCAATGTTGTCTGCAATCAAAATACTAGAACCTACTTTTCCGGTTCCATTACAGGTAGGACAAGTTTCGGATGTGTTAATCTCTGTTGCAGGACGAACTCTTTGACGAGTTATCTGCATCAGTCCAAACTTTGTGATTGGCAAGATATTATGTTTCGCTCTATCATTAAGCATCAATGTTTGCATATGCTTAAAGAGTTTCACCTTGTTCTCGTTGTGGTCCATATCGATAAAGTCAACGATAATGATTCCACCCATATCTCTCAATCTTAGCTGACGAGCAATTTCATCTGCGGCGTTCATATTTACATCAAAAGCGTTTTGCTCTTGATCTGCACCAGTTTTGGCACGAATACCGCTGTTGACATCAATTACATGCAAAGCCTCAGTATGCTCTATAACTAGATAAGCTCCCTGTTTAATTGGGACGACTTTGCCAAAAGCCCCTCTTATCTGTTTTGTAACATCGAAATTATCGAAAATCGGTACATTGCCCTTATAGAGCTTAACAATCTTTTCATGTTCCGGAGAGATTAATGAGATATACTCTTTAACCTCCGAAAATACAATCTCATCATTTACATATACGTTTGTAAATGTTTCGTTTAGCAAATCTCGAAGAATCGTTGTAGTTCTACTATTTTCAGTAAAAAGCAATTGAGGAGGAGATGCTTTAGCCATCTTCGGCCAAGATTCTTCCCATTTTCTTACAAGCGATTTTAATTCTGCGTCAAGTACAGCTGCACGTTTACCTTCGGCTGCAGTACGAATAATTACCCCATAATTTGGTGGTAATATACTATACACAAGCCTCTCTAAACGTTTACGCTCCTCTTTTGACTGAATCTTCTGAGAGATGTTAACTTTATCTGCGAATGGCATCAAAACCATGTTTCTGCCTGCTATAGAAATTTCGGCAGTAAGACGAGAGCCCTTAGTAGAAATTGGCTCTTTAACTATTTGTGCAACAATATGCTGACCAGGTTTTAATACATCTGCAATTTTACCCTCTTTTTCGAGGATCTCCCCTAGTTTAACTGAGGAGTAGAGATTTTGATAATTTCTAGACTGAGTAATTTGCCTTGTAAAATTGTCCAAAGCTTTGAATGAGAGACCTAAATCGAGATAGTGAATGAACGCATCCTTTTCGTCGCCAATGTCGACAAAGGCTGCGTTAAGTGCAGGCATAATCCTTTTAACTTTTCCTAAATAAACATCTCCTACCGAAAAACTACCGTTGTTCTGTTCTTTGTTCAACTCGATCAGTCTATGATTTTCGAGCAGGGCAATCGTTACTTCGGTAGAGTTTACATCAATAATTAGATCTTTCTCCATCTACATTTTTAAATAAAAGAATCCAAAGCAAATCTTGCGATTTGCTTTAGATCATCACACACTAAAGACTCAAAAAGCAACTACTTTTTCTTTTTATGTCTGTTTTTGCGCAAGCGTTTTTTACGCTTGTGTGTCGCCATTTTGTGTCTTTTTCTTTTCTTTCCGCTTGGCATAATTAAAATATTTTAATAAAGTACTATAATACTACTTTACGTTGTTTTTCACTTTGTTCATGAAAACTTTAGCCGGCTTGAAAGCAGGTATAAAGTGCTCAGGAATTACTAAAGTAGTATTTTTAGATATGTTTCTGGCAGTTTTCTTAGCACGTTTTTTAACGATGAAACTTCCGAAACCGCGAAGGTAAACATTCTTTTCTTTAGATAAAGAATCTTTTACACTTTCCATAAAGCTTTCAACTACATTTTGAACAGCAATCTTTTCCATTCCAGTTGCTTTAGCAACTTCATTTACGATATCCGCTTTTGTCATGATAATTAAAAAATATTAAAGGGTTAGTCTATATTTTGACGAACAAAAATACTATTATTTTATTGATATATGCAACATTTCAGCTTTTTTTTTACTTTTTAAACCGTTTTTTAGCATTCCAACCGTAAAAACAATAAATTTGCATAGCTCTAATATTATGAAAAAGTCTGTATTACTTGCATTTGCTCTATTATTGTCTATAGCATCTTATTCATCCTCTAAGGTTTGTATTTCAAACATTTACATCAAGGGAAATAAGATCACAGATTCGACAGTTATTTTCAATGAGATTCCTTTTAACAAAGGGGACTCAGTGGATGTCGCTTCTTTGTCTCAAATTTTCAATGAGTGTAAAAATAATCTTTTAAACCTCTCTTTATTCAACTACGTAGATGTTGCCTATATAACAGACACATACGAAAAAGGTTCAATTAATGTTTTTATAAGTGTCGAAGAGCGATGGTATTACTGGCCAATGATTAGTGTAGTATTTGAAGATCGTAATCTAAGTACATGGCTAAAGAGTGCTGACTGGAATAAAATCACCCTCGAAGCAGGAGTCAAAGCTTACAATCTTCAAGGATTAAATCACACACTTACTGTGAGTTATAAAATGGGGTTTCAAAAAGGCTTTAGACTTGAATATGAAAAGATAAATCTCGACAAAAAAGGGAAACATCTTTTGGATTTCGGAATTGGCTCACAACTCTCAAAAACAATTCCTTACAAATCACTTTTCAATGCGCCAGCCTTTGTCTCGGTAAAAGATGACTTTATTGAAGAAAAGTACTCTTTTGGATTAGGTTATACTTACAGACCAAAAATAAAAGTTAAGCACTCTATTAAATTTATGTTTGAATTTTCTAAGATAAAAGACACAATCTTTTTACTTAATCCAACTTATTGGGGAAATTCCGACACCAAACATAGATCTTTTGCTCTATCATACATCTATAACTATGATGGACGTGATAATTATCAATATCCGACACAGGGTTTTTCATTTAGAGCAGAGACCGGAATGTACATTACTGACGATTTGTCGGTCAGATACGGACATTTTAAAACCGATATACAATTATATAATATGCATACACCTAGAATCTACTCTTCATTTAAAATAATGACCGGTAATTCATTGAAAAATGTTGATGCATACATTTTAGATAAAGCAATCGGATACAACAATGTAAACCTTAGAGGCTATGAATATTATGTTGCTGATGGTCAACATTATTTTGTAGCAGCATCTACTTTAAAATATAAAATTCTAAAAAAGAGAGTCTTCACAATAGGTTTTCTCTCTTTTCTACCAAAATTCAACAAGATCCACTTTACTATCTACGGAAAGGGATTCTTTGACATTGGATATGCCTCAAATAGTCATAAATCTTTCAACAACTATCTTTCGAACAGATTGTTGTATAGTGGAGGAGCAGGATTCGACATCGTGTCCTATTACGATACAGTTTTCTCAGTTGAGTATTCTGCAAATCAATATAGAGATAGAGGCTTTTTCTTTTCAGTCAAGACACCCATATTTTAGTTTGGCATAGAGATTGACCTTATAGATATAGAAGAAGGACTCTGACAATTTGGCGGAGTAAGAACATGTAATAATTAGAGGGATGAAATTATCAGATTTATTAATGCAACCATCGGTTGCCGACGATGTAAACTTAATACCCGTGATGAGCATAGAAAATAGTCACGACATAAAAGACATGGAGTTCCCGGAGACACTTCCAATCCTTGCCTTGAGGAATGCCGTACTATTTCCAGAAACTATTATACCAATAACTGTAGGCAGAGAGAAATCAATTAAATTGGTTAGAGATGTTTACAAACAAAATAGAATATTAGGTGCAGTTTCTCAAAGAGATGCACGTCAGGAAAACCCAACGGGGACAAAAGAGCTGTTCGAAGTAGGTACTTTAGCAAAGATTATCAAAATCATAGAGATGCCCGACGGCGGTATTACAATCATTTTACAGGGTGTAAGACGTTTTAAGTTACTTGAGATAATTGGGACTGAACCATATTTTATAGGAACAGTAAAATATTTAGATGAGGAGAAGGTTAAAAAAACAACTCCAGAGCTAGATGCAATTACAGCATCAATCAAAGATGCTGCACTTTATATCATCAAATTGTCTCCACATTTACCTCAAGAGGCATCATTTGCTATCAAGAATATCGAAGGGAACAGCTTCTTAATCAATTTTATCGCCTCTAGTATGGAATTCGAAAATCCGCTAGACAAAATTGCTCTTCTGAAAGAGAGCAAGCTAAAAAGCAGAGCGTTAAAATTATTAGAGCTATTAAATAAGCAGATAGATCTACTAAAGTTAAAAGATGATATTCAGCAAAAAGTAAGAGTTGAGATTGACCAACAACAGAGAGAATACTATCTGAACAATCAACTTAAAACCATTCAAGAAGAGCTTGGAATCAACAATAATATACAGGAATTTAGCGAATTAAGGGAGCAGGCTAAAACAAAAAAATGGTCAGCAGCTGTTGCTGAGACATTCGAGAAAGAGATGCAAAAGTTAGAGAGATCTAATCCAAACTCTCCTGACTTCAATGTACAGCTTTCGTATGTTAAATTTTTGATAGAATTACCATGGGAAGAGACAAGTCAAGATAATCTTGATCTTAAACATGCAGAGAAAGTGCTTAACAGCGACCACTTTGGTTTAGAGACCGTAAAAGAGAGAATCATTGAGTACTTAGCAGTATTAAAACTAAAAGGAGATATGAAATCTCCAATTATTTGCTTGTACGGCCCTCCAGGTGTGGGAAAGACATCTCTTGGCAAATCCATTGCAAAGGCTTTAGGCCGTAATTATGGAAGAATATCTCTTGGTGGCCTTCACGATGAATCGGAAATCAGAGGACACCGTAAGACCTACATCGGAGCAATGCCTGGCCGTATTATTAATTCGATTAAAAAGGCAGGAACCTCTAATCCGCTAATAGTATTAGACGAGATTGATAAAGTGAGCAGTGACTTCAGAGGTGATCCAGCATCTGCTTTATTAGAAGTATTAGATCCAGAACAGAATACAGCATTTCATGACAACTATTTAGATATAGACTATGACTTGTCTAAAGTTTTGTTCATCACCACTGCTAACAATATCAGCGCAATACATCCAGCTCTTCGTGATAGAATGGAGATGATTTCTGTTTCTGGATATTTGGCAGAAGAGAAAAGATATATAGCTAAAGACCATCTTGTTCCAAAACAAATGGAGGCACATGGTCTTAAAAAGAATCAGTTAAAACTCTCAAAAGAGGGTATTGATACTATAGTAAATGAATACACAAGAGAATCTGGTGTTCGCGGACTTGACAAACAAATTGCAAAGATTGCACGTGTAACAGCTAAGAAAATTGCAATGGGCGAAGAGATCGCTGCAGTATTAGGACCAGAAGAGGTTAGAACAATATTAGGACTTCCTTTGGCGCAGCACGACCTTCAGAAAGGCAATGAGGCACCAGGAGTAGTTACAGGCCTTGCATGGACCGAAAATGGCGGCGAAATCCTGTTTATAGAGTGTAGTCTCAGCAAAGGAAAAGGTATTCTCTCAACTACAGGAAATCTTGGAGATGTCATGAAAGAGTCTGCAGTGATAGCATACCAATATTTAAAATCTCATCCTGAAGCACTTGGAATCTCGTATAAAGAGTTTTCTGAGAAAGACCTTCACCTACATGTACCAGAAGGGGCAATTCCAAAAGATGGACCTTCGGCAGGAATAACTATGGTAAGTGCGATGGCCTCTGCATTCAGAAAAAAAAGGGTAAAGAGTGGTATTGCAATGACTGGAGAGATCACTCTTCGAGGCAAAGTATTACCAGTTGGTGGAATCAAAGAGAAAATACTTGCTGCCAAAAGAGCGGGTGTAAAGACAATTATACTATCTTCGGAGAACGAAAAGGATGTAAAAGACATTAAGGAGATCTACCTTAAAGGACTTACATTCAAATATGTAAATAATATTTCAGAAGTTTTGGAATTCATTTTCTAATGGTACAGATAGAAGAGTCTTGGAGACAGATATTAAAAGACGAGTTTGAGAAGGATTACTTTCTCAAACTCGTTGACTTTATTAAAGCAGATATAACTTCGGGTATAACCATTTATCCTAAAGGGAGCAACATCTTTAATGCTTTCAATAAGACTCCTTTCGATAAAGTAACCGTTGTAATTCTTGGACAAGACCCATATCATGGCCCAGGCCAGGCACATGGGCTCTCCTTTTCAGTTCCCGACAACATTGCGCTCCCACCCTCTTTAAATAATATTTATAAAGAGCTTTACTCCGATTTAGGTGTTGAACCTAAAAAATCTGGAAATCTTGAACACTGGGCTCAACAAGGTGTTTTTTTACTCAATGCTGTGTTGACCGTAAGAGCGGGAGCTCCAACATCACATAGCAAAATAGGTTGGCAGACATTTACTGATGCTGTCATAAAAAGCTTGTCGGACAATAAAAAAGGGTTGGTTTTCCTATTATGGGGAAATTATGCAAGGAGCAAGAAGGATTTGATAGACTCAAGTAAACATTTTATTTTGGAGGCAGCGCACCCATCTCCTCTTGCCAGAGGTGCTTTTTTCGGATGCAGACATTTCTCCAAAACTAATGAATTACTTAAAAATCAAGGATTATCAGAAATTATCTGGTAGATTAATTGCCCTTATTCGTTATTAGTTTCAGGAACTAATATCTTGATCCGAATATTTTACTCCCAATTCTAACCATATTACCTCCACACTCAATCGCTATAGGATAATCATCTGACATTCCCATCGATAAAGTATTAAAATCAGCCCCTTCACTCAACTTCAATTGCTCAAAGACAGTTTTAAGATTCAAGAATTCTCTACGAATTTGTTGTTCGTCGTTAGTTAATGATGCCATCCCCATTAATCCTCTAAAACGAATAGATTTGAATTGATCTTTTCTAGATAATATATCAATAATCTCAACGCTATCCATCCCTTGTTTTGACTCATCGGAGGCAATATAGAGCTGAAGAAGACACTCTGCTACAATATTATTTTTTTCACAAAATTTATTGATCTCTACCAGCAATCTTTCGCTATCCACAGAGTGGATTAAGTGAACACCAGGCAAGATCATCTTAATCTTGTTCGTTTGCAAATGGCCAATAAAGTGCCACAAAATATCTTGAGGAAGCTCCTTGATTTTTGCACTCAGTTCTTGAGGACGACTCTCCGCAAAATCTCTTTGACCTGCATTATAAGCCTCAAGAATATCTTCATTGGGCTTGAATTTGGAAACTGCCACCAGATTTACATCAGGCGGCAGTTCCGATTTTATTTTGATAATATTCTGAGCTATACTCATTTTAGTATCACTTCAAATTATTTCTTTGGTTTTGCTTTTTGTTGTTGAGCTTTGTACGCAGCATCAAGTCTCTCTTGGAATTTAGATTTCTTAGCTGGACCTGCTGCCTTCTCTTTTAACTTGGCATATATCTTATCTTCATCCACAAAATACTTTCTGATAACCCAAGTCTGAATCATAGTTATCACATTCGATAACATGTAGTAGTAACTCAAACCACTTGAGAAATTGTTACAAAGTACTAGAAGGAATAGAGGCATAAAGTACAATGACATAAACTTCATTCCAGCCATTTGTGGACCAGCAGAGAGTTGGTCGATATTCATTCTTGAATAGAAGTACATCGAAACTGCCATTAACAATGCAAACAGACTCACATGGTCGCCATATAGAGGAATACTGAACGGCAAATTCAAAATTGAGTCGTAAGCACTCAAGTCATCAGCCCACAAGAATCCTTGTTGACGAAGTTCGAATGATGCTGGGAAGAATTTGAACATCGCAAAGAGAATTGGGAACTGGAGCAAGATTGGCAGACATCCACCAAACATACTTACGCCTGTCTTTCGATAGAGCCCCATTACCTCTTGTTGCTTCTTCATTGCATCCTCCGACTTAGGGTATTTTGCATTGATCTTATCAACTTCGGGTTTGAGAACTCTCATTTTTGCCGAAGACATATAAGATTTAATGGTAAGCGGAGAGATAATCAATTTGATAATAAGTGTTAATATCAAGATGATTAAACCATAATTGCCTATAAAGTTGTTAAGAATATCGAATGTAGGAATGATGAAAAATCTATTAATCCAACCAATCAAAAATCCTCCAAGTGGAACAATCTTCTCAAACCCTTTATCATAAGATTTAAGAGTTTTGTAGTGATTTGGTCCAAAGTAGAATTGTAACGGAACCGATACATCTTCGCTTGCGACAAACGGAATCTGCATGTTTGCCTCGCATCTCATCAAATTTTTTGATGGATCAGTCTCTGGGTATTGGGTATAAGAGAGCTTTCCATTTGTAAAGCTATTATCCGACACAAGTATCGCTGAAAAGAATTGTTGTTGAAATGCAAACCAATATAGTTTGGTTTTAATATCTTCACTAGACTCCTCTTTACGCATTCCAAGGTCTTCTACCCCTTTAGAATTAGGGAACTTATAGACTACTGTTGAGTAGTTTTTCTCGTTGTCATAACCTTTCTCAAATCTAGGGACATCCATCATCCAATTAAGGTCGATATTTGTTACATTCTTCTGAATCTGCTTATCCATTCCTGAAAAACGGATATTCAAATTCAACATATAACTATCTTTTGGAAGGGTATATTTGTATTCAACAAATGATACAGAGTCTACATATAAACGATAGGTTACCGAAGAGTCATCAACAGATTGTCTTGTAAAAGCAAAGTTGCTGGTGGCTATTTCTTGATTTGTAAAAAACTTAAGTTCAAACTTACTTTGATTTTGTTTTACTAGATTAAGATCAAGACTATCATAAGAGTAATATCCCTTTATCTGAACCATTTCTGGTTGAGCTCCGATATTAGACAAATCAACCTTAATCTTATTGTTTTCTAAAGTTGTTATCTCCTTAGATCCTTTACTTGCTTTATCGAGCAATGTATCTTTATAAATGCTAGATGCAGCAACAGCATTACTATCAAGGACTTTCATCGCAGAAGTGTCAGTTGAATCGGCAGGCATCAATTTCTTTTGCTCAGCGATCTTTACAGCCGCAATCGAGTCGTTCTTAAATTGCTCTTTTTGCTGTTCAGTAAACACCTTTGAATTATACCAACTGAACGCGATCAGTATAACGGCGATAAGCGAAAATCCAATAATGGAATTTTTGTTCATAAAACTATTCTTCGTGTTGTTTGTCAATTAATTTAATCTTCTCCTCTATTTGAGCCAACTCCTCTTTTGCTCTGGCAATTTTCTTCTCAAGATCAGATAACAATGCATCAGCATTCTTCGATTTTGCAAAGAATCCCATATTGTTCTCCCAAACAGCTATATCAGATTCCATTTTACGGAACTTCTGAACCAACTTGTCTCTTTCAACTCTAAGACCTTTATCACCTTTGTTTGATGTCTTGATATCTTTTAGATGCTTTTTGAAACTATTAAATCTGTTCTCGTTTTCTGCTGATCTAAGGTCTGCAAATTTAGTGTCCATCGCATGTCTGTATGCAGCTTGCACCTTCTCTTTCTCCTTAATTGGAACAAATCCAATTTCAGCCCATCTGTTTTGGAAGTCTTTTAGTGCTTCAATGTTTTCTGAAGTCTTGGAATCAAGTTTGTATTCATTGATTTCGGCGATCAATTCAAGTTTTTTCTGCAAGTTTGCTTCATACGACTCATCAACAGAACTGAAATGTTTAGCTTTATTATCGAAGAAGTAGTCACAAGCAGCTCTGAACCTTTTCCACACAATGTCAGATTGTTTTCTGGCAACAGGACCGATCTCCTTCCACTTTTTCTGTAGATTGATCAATTGATCTGTTGTTTTCTTCCAATCTTCGCTGTCTTTCAATGCTTCAGCTTGTTCACAAAGTGCAATTTTCTTATCTAGATTCTCTTGCATTGTGTTCTTGAACATCGAGTAAAACTCTCTTTTAGAACTGTAGAATAAATCGCAGGCAGCTCTGAATCTATCGTATATTTTTTGATTCTCTTTCTTAGAAGCAAAACCAATTGTCTTCCATTCTGCCTGTAATGCCTCTACCTCTTTTGTTAAAGCATTCCAATCTTTATTATCGTTATTTTCGGAATTTGCAATCGCCTCGCACTTTTCGCACAATGCCGCCTTCTTCTCTAGATTGCCTTTTTGCTCATCCTTCTGTCTTTCGAAATAGTCCTGTTGTTTTTTATTGATCTCCGAAGTTGCTTTTTTGAATCTTTCCCAAATAGCTTCGCGTTGGTCTTTTGGTACTGGACCAAGTTCTCTCCACTCTTCGTGATATTTTTGAAGTTTTTTGAAAGCACTTACGATACTTGTCTCCTCAACTAGAGCCTCTGCTTTTTCGCAAAGAGTTAGCTTCATCTCTAGGTTCTTCTTAAGATCTAAGTCTCTTAATTCATTATTGATCTTAACATAGTCGTAGAATTTCTCAACAAGATATTGATAGTTGTCCCAAGTATCTTTTGTGTGATTCTGAGGAACAGGTCCTATCGTTTTCCATCTGTTTTGCAATTCTCTGAAAGCAGGGAAGGTTTGTTGAAGATCTTCCTGAGCCTCTGTCAAAGCTTTTAGCTCTTCTAAAATCTTTACCTTTTGAGTGTAGTTTTCCTCTTTCTGCTTCTCAATCGACATTACATAAGATGATCTCATCGATTTATACTGAGAATAAAGTTGTTTGAATCCTCTCTCCAACTCTGCAAAAGGATTGTTAGAAACTACAGTCTCTTCATTTTCAGAGTCAGTCATGATAGTCTCGTCTTCTGACGGAACCTGGAATCCAATCGCTATTTTCTCCTTTTTGAGAGTTTTATAAAAAGCAGCCTTTAAGACATCGGCATTCTTATACATCTCCTGCTGGTCGCCTCTATCAACCATCTCCTGGAAGTTCTGGATTATCTCCTTAAGGCTAAGTTCAGAAAAGTCTGCAGCTTCGTTTTGCATCTCTAAATCAGGCATAGTTTCAAGAATATCTCCATCCTTGAATTGCTCCTCTGGAGCAGTAGTTTTAAATTCTTGGTTCATCATAACAAGACTAATAGGATTAATAACTCGCAAATATACAAAAAAAGTTTGCTAAAGCTGTGATTTATGTAAATTTGCAACATGATTAGAATAGATATACTCACAGTCGTTCCGGAACTGCTTGATAGTCCGCTTAATCACTCGATTGTAATGCGTGCAAGAAAGAAGGGTCTTGCAGAAATTTTCATACACGATATCAGAGATTATGGTAAAGGTAAATATCGTCAAGTTGATGACTACCCTTTTGGCGGGGATGCTGGTATGGTTATAATGATTGAACCTGTATTTAAGATCATCGAAAAACTGCAATCCGAAAGGTCGTACGATGAAATAATTTATATGAGTCCCGATGGGGATATACTTGATCAAAATATCTGCAACAGACTCTCTGTCAAAGGAAACCTTATTATCATCTGCGGTCACTACAAAGGTATTGATCACAGAATCAGAGAGCATCTTGTAACAATGGAGATCTCGGTAGGTAATTATGTCCTCAGCGGAGGTGAGATTCCTGCTGCAATTCTTTGCGATTCTGTTATAAGATTAATTCCTGGTGCTATCTCCGACGAAACTTCGGCGCTAAGTGACTCTTTCCAGGATGGACTTCTTGCTCCTCCTGTATATACCCGACCTGCGGATTTCAATGGATGGAAAGTGCCAGATGTTCTTTTATCTGGTAATCCGAAACTTATAAAAGAGTGGCAAGACAACCAATCTCTAGAGAGAACTAAGAGACTTCGTCCAGAACTTCTAAAATAGTGAAAGGGTGATTAAAAAAGGGAACGAATCGGTTAAAAACCGAATTCGTCCACTTTTATTTTTTTCTGCTCCTCTTTTGTTGGCTTTTGTGCGATTGCATGAATTTCATTTGCATGTACAATCATTGCCTTCTCTTTTGATGGGCAGATATATTCGCATCCTCCGCAACCGATGCAGATGCTTTGGTTCACAGAAGGAATAAACAGAGATGTGTCGCCATAAGGAACCATCGTAATTGCCTTTGTTGGACAGTGTTCGTCGCAAGCTCCACAATCAGTCCCATCTGTATGAACAATACACTTTTCAAGAGTAAATTCAACCTTTCCAATCTGAGTCAATTGCTTCTCCTCTTTAGTAAGCGGAAGAAGGGCTCCATTTGGGCAGACTTGCGAGCAAAGATTGCACTCATATCCACAAAAATGATCTTTGAAGTTGAGAACCGGAAGCATGATTCCGTCGATTCCGTACTCTACGACTGCAGGTTTGATAATTCCGTTAGGACATGCTGCAATACAAGCGTGACAAGAGGTACAGTGTTTTTTGAGGTGAGCTATGCTTTTTGCACCTGGAGGAGCAATTCCAACTATTTTTGGTTTTGCTTGGCCAAACTGGAACTTATCAAATGCTCTTGTTGCTAAAGCTGTTCCGATCAAACCCATTGCAATCATTGCCTCTCTTCTACCACTCTTTGGCTCTTTATTGTCTGAACTCTCGCTGCTCTTAGAGGAGCCAAAAGACAATCTATATTTAACAGCTCCAAACTTACAGGTATCCACACAGTTAAAACAAGTAACGCATCTTGAATGGTCGATCTCTTTTGTTGCTAAGTCAATACATTGGCTTTTACATTTGAATTCACACATTCTGCATGTTGTACACTTCTCTTTATTGATAATTGGCTTGAAGAGCGATATCCTCGAAATCATACCTAAGATCGTTCCTACAGGACAAATTGTATTACAATACAAACGACCTCTTAGAGAACTCATAACAACAACAACTAGCAGAAATACTACAGAAAATAAAAAAGAACCAAGGACAAAGCCTGTAAATACTTTGTGGTATAAGGTTTCTGGGAAGAAATTTGCGAGTTGATTATTTAATAAAATCTCACCTTTTCTAAATAGTTGATTAGCGATTCTACCATAGTTAGAATATGGATCTAAAAACACTAGAGGGAGGGTAATTCCAAAAATAAATGGAAGACCAACAATTGCTAAGACAATATATCTTAGAATATTTTTGGGTTTATCGTAGTTAAATCGTCTGTTTTTCTTGGTTTTGAATCTACAAGCAATTTTGGTAACGACATCTTGCAGCACACCTACAGGACAAAGTACCGAACAGTAGATACGTCCAAATAGAAGTGTTAAAATAAATAAAACTAAAAAAGCTATAAACGAGCCCGTTAAAAGTCCTAAAACAGATGGGACAAATTGGAACTTTAGAAAACCTGCAAAGAGACTGGAACCATCTTTAGATAAGTACACAAAGCTCAAAGAAATAGCCACTAGGAATATGATTGAGAGCACTACCCTAGTGTTTTTCAAGAATTTATACATTATAACTAGATTTTGAATTTCGCAACTTTAAGGTTATCAATTTTTGTTGTACCTACATTTAATTTCTCTGCTAAAGCAAGATGTCCTACATCTTCCATCTTCATCTCTTTAAATTGATTGAAGAACTTAACAGCAGCTGTGTCTACAGCAACTATATCTCTCGACATAAATACAGCCTTTGCAACTTGTACATCTTCAATAGATTTGCCTTTTGGCCCATTTTGAGTCATAATTCTATATGCATCTACAATATTCAAGACAGGCATTTTATTGAATGTAGTGCAATCGGCAATACATTGTTGTAGATCATTCGAGTGCCAGAATCTTCTGTCCCAAACAATACCCATGAAATTCTTCATAGCAATCGACATTTTTGCGCCACCATGATTTTTCAAAACAGGTACATTGATCCAAACATCACAATTTAGAATAGCTTCGTGGAACTTAGCCTCTTTAAGTCTAACACCTTTTGGAAGTGCTACATTTTTATAATACTTCTCATCGTGAGCAAAAGCCATTCTTCCTCCTGCATTTTTTACTGCATCCTCAATTCCGCTGTTTTTATAGCAACTTTGCCACTCATCGCAAGTATGGTCAAATACTACAACCTCCGAAGCACCAGCATTCAAACAATCCTTTACAATTGCAGCAACAAGAAGAGGATTAGTATTTGCCGACAGCTCAGGTTTTTTGTCCCATCCAATATTTGGTTTCACAACTACCTTTTGTCCTCTCTTTACAAAAGTGGACATTCCGCCCATTGCTTGAATTGCTTTTTTATACATTGCCTCAGGTTCGCCACCCATAACAGCAACAAGATCATTTTCTTTCGATGCAACAACGCTCTCTTTTGCAAAAAGATTAGAAGACTTCAGTTCAATTGCACCAGCAATACTGCTTAGAATAGCAGCTTTTATAAAATTTCTCCTTTCCATAGTCGATGTTTTTTTCTTTGACACAAATATACAGCATAAGGTTAAACATAAATAATCTTTTTTTGTTATCTTGTGACAAACTTTAAACTATGCTCAAAAAAATCTGGTTATTCTACTACGAAGGCTTCAAAAGCATGACTGTGGGAAAAACTCTCTGGCTTATCGTTGTCATCAAATTGTTTATTATGTTCTTTATTCTCAAATTGTTTTTCTTTAAAAGCGATTTAGGAAAATATGATAAAGAGGAACAAAAGGCTGGGCATGTCATTGAAAATCTGACAAAATAATATAAAACCTTAAACTAAACTGACATTATGCTTTTATCATCGTTAATCGATCTGTCTAGGTTGCAATTTGCACTTACGGCTATGTTTCACTGGATTTTCGTTCCGCTCACGCTTGGTCTAGGCTTCATTATTGCGTTCATGGAGACTGCCTACTACAGGAGTGGAAATGAATTCTGGAAAAGAACTGCGAAGTTTTGGATGAAGATCTTCGCAATCAATTTTGCAATTGGAGTTGCAACAGGTATCATCTTAGAATTTGAATTTGGGACAAACTGGAGTAACTACTCATGGTTTGTTGGGGACATTTTCGGAGCCCCGCTAGCAATTGAGGGAATCTTAGCCTTCTTCATGGAGAGCACCTTCTTTGCAGTTATGTTCTTTGGATGGAATAAAGTTAGCAAAGGGTTCCATTTAGCATCTACTTGGCTTGTTGCAATAGGTGCAAATCTATCTGCTTTATGGATCTTGGTTGCAAATGCTTGGATGCAATATCCAACAGGAATGGAATTTAACCCCGATACTGCCAGAAATGAGATGGTTGACTTTTGGGCTGTTATTTTCTCTCCAGTGGCAATTAATAAATTCATCCATACTGTAACTAATGCTTATACACTATCTGCAATAGTTGTGATTGGCATTTCGGCTTGGTATCTTCTCAAAAAGAGAGAGGAGGAGTTTGCAAGAAAGAGTATGAAAATTGCAGCTGTGTTCGGACTAATTTCATCGTTGGTATTAGCTTGGACAGGTGATGGATCTGCTTATCAAGTTGCTCAAAAACAACCGATGAAGCTTGCTGCGATAGAGGGTCTCTATCAAGGTAAAAATGGAACACCGCTTGTTGCCTTTGGTGTATTAAATCCATCTAAAGATATTGCAGACATAAAAGCAGACTCTGCAAAGTATTATTCAGAAGAACCATATCTATTCCACGTCTCTGTTCCACAAGGTCTCTCCTTACTGGCAAATAGAGAATTTGACTCATTTGTACCTGGAATTGAAGACATTATAAAAGGAGGCTATACTTATACTAACTTTAAAGGTGAGAAGAAG
The DNA here is from genome assembly GCA_041441455.1 of Bacteroidales bacterium. Classification (GTDB taxonomy): domain Bacteria; phylum Bacteroidota; class Bacteroidia; order Bacteroidales; family UBA932; genus JAFIHK01. The sequence continues at coordinate 2,244 of JASDTB010000099.1, read as the reverse complement.
ACAGCACTACCGTTAGAAGAGAGAATTATAAGAGGAAAACTAGCTAAAGAGGGATTAGCAATGTATCACAAAGCCAAAACTGCTGGTGATGAAGAGGGAATGGCGATTGCAAAAAAACAACTCACAGACAACTTTGAACATTTTGGGTATGGATACATCAAGAGTCCAGAAGAGATTGTTCCGAATGTACCATTAACATTCTATGCATTTAGAATCATGGTTGGACTTGGTATCTTTTTTATCTTTTTCTTTATCCTCACAATGTATTTAGAGAAAAAGAACCTTATTGCTCAGAAAAAATGGTTCCACTACCTTGCAATTATAAGCATCCCTCTAGTATATATCTGCTCGCAAGCTGGTTGGATTGTTGCAGAGGTTGGCCGTCAGCCTTGGACTATACAGGATTTACTTCCTGTTCAGGCTGCCGTTTCGGGTGTCTCTGCCTCTTCGGTCTTGACAACGACAATCATTTTCTTTGTTCTATTCACAATCCTTCTTGCTGCTGAATTGAAAATCATGTTCAAGCAGATTAAAAAAGGACCTGATGCAAATTAATCCAGTATTAACTTAAAAATAAATTAATTATGCTATACTTTTATCAACATTACTGGTGGGCAGTAGTCTCATTATTAGGTGCAATACTGGTATTCCTTCTATTTGTACAAGGAGGGCAGACTCTCCTCTTTGGAACTGTTAAAAATGATAAGGAGAGGACATTGCTGATCAACGCCCTTGGTCATAAATGGGAATTGACTTTTACGACTTTAGTTACATTTGGAGGAGCAATCTTTGCTTCATTTCCACTTTACTATTCAACAAGTTTTGGTGGAGCTTATTGGCTTTGGTTCTCCATTCTTATCCTATTTGTGATTCAAGCTGTCTCCTATGAGTACAGAGGTAAAGCCGGAAACCTTCTTGGTGCTAGAACATATGAGTTTTTCCTATTTTTAAATGGTATGTTTGGAACAATTTTGCTTGGAGTTGCTGTAGGTACTTTCTTCACTGGAGGCTCATTTGTGATGAATAAACTTCAAATTACTGATATCTCGAACCCAACAATATCTTATTGGACAAACGGATGGCATGGTCTAGACGCTATTGCACATCCATTTAACCTTCTACTTGGAATCGGAGTCTACTTGGCTGCCAGAACCTTGGGTCTTCTTTATGTAATTATGCAAATTGATTCGGAGGAGTTTGCAGAGAGGGCAAAACTTCAAGTAAAGGTTACAGGGTCTGCGTTTGTACTTGGCTTTGTAGGTATCTTAATAGCTCTCTTTACCCTTACTGGTTTTTCAGTGAATCCAGAAAATGGTATTGTATCTCCGGTGAAGTATAAATATTTCTTCAACATGACTGAGTTAGTCTGGCCTGCGATTACGCTACTAGTAGGTGTTGTCTTGGTTTTATGGGGTCTGATATCTGTCTTTTTAAATAAAGTTCGATATAGTTTTTATATAACAGGAGCTGGAGTTGTCTTGGCTGTTTGGAGTCTGTTAATCTGCGCTGCATTTAACAACACAGCTTTCTTCGTTTCCCATGTTGATCCTCAATATTCGTTAACACTTTACAATAGTTCATCAAGTCTATTTACTCTTAAAACTATGACCTATGTTACTATTCTGATTCCTTTTGTTTTAGCATACATAGTCTTTGCATGGAGATCATTAACTAAAGTAAAGGTTAGTGAGCAAGATCTAAATAAACCTGATGCTCATAAATATTAATTTATAAGTTTAGTAATATTTCTCGCTTGCATTTTCTATGAAACATGTAAGCGAGTTTTTCATTTATAGCCATTTTACATATAATACCAAAACATTTCTTGCGTTACTAAAGTTATCATTCTAATTATCTTGGTTTGTTTGTTGATATGAATTCGAATATATCCTACATTATTGCGATACTCTTTACTTGGTGCCCAATACATATGAATAGTTTTATCATCAATGCTTCCATATGTCAAATATCCTTTCATAGCATTTATTGAGTCAGAATGCATGCCGACTGTTAAATAATTGTTAACCTTATAGATGGTATCTCTTATTGTCAAATCAAGTAATACCCAGTCATCTGCTTTAAAACAAAAATATGAGTTATTGTAATAATATCCACTACACCAAGAATCACCTTCTTCAGTAATTATTGATTTTGGAGTGCCTAATATATTGTATATCTGTGATTGTGTATAATGTTTGTCTATCTCTATACCATTTACACTTATAATGTGATGCTGACTGTAAC
>JASDTB010000098.1:0-8506 GCA_041441455.1 Bacteroidales bacterium | reverse complement strand
GATCCTACACCAGAATCTTGAAAGTAGCCCGAACGATCGCCGATCTTGACAACTCAACAAACATCAAGACTACGCACCTCGCCGAAGCGATTCAGTACAGAAGAGTGAGATAGTCGGTGTAAATGTCGGTGTAAATTTTAGATTAATAATTAATTAAAGTTTATATAAAAAAGGACAAGAAAAGTAAAAGCAAATAATGAACCTATAAGTAATGCAATTAAGCAATAACACTAGTGACCAAAGAAAATTTTTGAACGATTAATATTTAAAAGCAAATTCAAGTTGAACAGGTTGATCACATACATCAAGCAGTTTTTCAAGGCCATTGAAAAGATCTCTGACCGGAGTCTTGTCTGTCAGCACACTGCTTATCACTCTGAGGACGTTTAAAGTGGATCTTTTGAGTACGCAATCGTGCTCAACAATGGCTACAAGACAGTATGCTATAACCGCAACATAAATTTGTATTCTCACAGCGTTCTCCGTATTGCCTCAAAAAGAAGTCACACGAAGATGCTGCTTTATTCATCTGAAGAAAAGTTCAACCTGCCATCTCTGTCTGTACAACAAGGCAATATCGCCAGCCTTAAGGGCAAAGTTGTTTGTGAGGCACGTGAACGTTCTCTTCAGTTCAGGAGCATAGTAAACTATTCTCCTAAGAGTACCCGGATACTTCTTCTTGGACTGATAGCCCGTAAGACTTATCGTCTGGTCAAGCAGTACGTTATCCGTATCGTCAAGCAAGTCTTCACTGTCAATAATCTCGTAGTTGAGATGAGACTTCTGTCTGATGACAAAGAACGAGCCGATAATGCTGATTCTACACAGCCTTGCAGGGTCATAGTAACCTTTGTCAAAGATGTAGAATGCATTCGGTTCGTACGGAATGTAATCCATCGCATTCATATCATGAATTTTAGCTTCAGTGATATGAATATAAGTCGGAATCTGAGTCACAACGTCAAACAACGTATGAACTTTGATTCCACCCTTTGTCTGTCGAAAGAATGCCCACTGGAACAAACTCAAACAGAGATCAATGGTCGTGGAGTTAAACGCATAGAACTTTCCATGCAGGATGAACTACCTATCAAGTCTCTTGCTCTGTGCAAGGTCAATCATATAGTAGGCGAACTCTTCGAATATCCTGTAATCCCGGTTGGCATTTGCATAAGAGACATTGCTAAGCTTTATGTTTCCAGTGCCAAATCCAAGATGGTAACTCTTATTCTTGATGGCATCAATGATGCAGACGACTTCTCGAAGGCTGTCGCAGCTGGAAAGTTGTCCGAACATTATCACAAGAAGCTGATTCCAGCATGTGAACGTCTTCAGATACTTGTCTCCGCCATACTTCTTGACGATTCCATCAAATATTCGCTTTGGCGAAAAATCAACGAGTTGACAGAAAAGGTACTTTCCACTATTCATGCATGTCTGGATTATATTCAAACTGCAAAGATGGGGAATCAATTCAAATCGACACGCGCTATTTTTACTTATAACTAATTGTTTAACTATGTATTACAAAGAGTTGATTTATTTTTCTTTGGACACTAGTGATAAAAAATATATAATATAAAAAGTATTTAAATTGTGATTAACCTGATACTTGTGATTAGTAATAAAATCAGGAAATTTATATTTAGGTCAACCCTATAAGTACTTTTCATAAATTAATCTTTATAGTATATACAAGGTGAATAATAATGATGCACCTTTAGGAAGAGTAGCAAATCTGCCAAACCCCATATATCTTAGATTTTTGTGTTATAAATGGACAAAACGTTTAGCTGATTTGCTCATTACTTATGTGCTGTTTTACTGATGTTTTATGTGTTAGATAAACTTTTTTTTTAAATCGAATTGGGCTTTTCCAGCAAATTAACGAAGAACCAACATCGCCGTTAATAAATAGTAATTAAGCTTCTCTAGGGGGTTTTGTTAAACATTGTTTTTCTGTTATTAATTCCGCAAATATTACATGACTTATAGAAAGCTTTCATTAAGAAGGGAGAGAGTCAAAGAAAAAACTAATAATTCTTCAATCATACCTAAAACCATTCAATAAACGAACGGGTATTACTGGAATCACAGAGCGGATATGTTCGGTAATATATAGCAATTAGATATTTTTTTGGCACATTGTTTTTTTATGCATATATTTAACATGTAAACCTTCAATAAAAAAAGAGATATGAAAGAATCAAAATGGATATATTTAGCTATAAGTGGATTTATTCTATTAAGTGCACTTTCATGCAAAAAAGAGAGTTCACTTAAGGAGTATCTTATAGCCGACATTACAGCTAGCGCACAAGAGATATCTGTAAATGATTTGGATGCTCAAATTGAACATATTAAGCTTGAGACTACGGCCAAATCCTTGGTGGCTGATATTATGGATCTTGCAATGACTAATGAATATATTTTCATTTTATCTTCTACTCCCAGAGTTCTTCAATTTACGAAAGACGGTAAATTCATTAGAGAGATATCGATGCAGGGCAATGGTCCCGGAGAGTATAAGTATGCCTTTAGTATTTTTGTGAACGAACAACACAAAAGCCTCTACATAAATGAAATGTATGGAAAAATTCTTGAGTTTGATTTTAACGGTTCTTATATAGGAGAGCACAAAAAGACAGCTTCAATGAGTAAATTCATTCTTCTTCCTAATAATAACTTATTGGAGAGTATTCATGTTATGATGGGTAACGAGCCCACAAAACTACAAGTAGTAACATTGAATGGTGATACATTAGCAAGATTTAGCAACCATATAAAATTTAAGTTTATTCCTGGTTCTTCAGGCTTGTCGTATGGTCATTACAAACCCATGTTCTATTTTGCTGATAAAATAGTTTATCACCAAATTTCCACTGATACTGTCTTTACATATGATCCCGTTTCTGGCAAACTAGACCCAAGATATTACTTCAAGAATAATGGCGGGCCCAATGCTGAGGACTATGCAAACTTCATGAATAAAAAAAACGATCTTACCCTGATATACGATATCTCTGAAGACAGTAGTTTTATTTATGCCACAATTATAACACCAGGCTGGAAAAAAAATCTTTATATGATAGATAAAGAAAGTGGAAAGTATTACTTACTTAAATTGGTTATTTCTAATGACTCTGAACAAATTTTTTCTCCTAAATGGCAGTATAATAATATATTGATAGATTATGTAAATAATGGAAATACAAATCCAGAGCTATTGATACTTAAGGTAACTGGACTGTCTAAGTAAAATTGCATTTTTTAAACTATAAAAGACAATAATATGATTAGTAAATTAACCGAACAAGACATTAAAATATTAAAATTTGAAAAACGCATTGGGTATGTGTTTTTAATAATTACTCTACTTATAGGTGCACTTCTTAATTTGACATATTTTTTATTGATAAAGAGAGAGCCAAATTACTTATTAGTTGGCCTTATTGACTTAGGAATAGTTTTGTTGGCTTATTTTGTTTGCAATAGAATAAATCATAAAATAAACCAGGACTTAAAGGAGAATACAAAGGAACTACTAAAAAGAACTGTACAAGAAAAGAAAGAGGAATTTTGTTCTGAACCTGGTAGTGGAATGTTATATATTCCAGTATTAGGAGATTTATTTCCAAAGCTATGGGGCCAAAAAATGAATATGATAAAAAGATATTTCATTGTAGCTAACAATTATAAACACGAAGTAAATATAGATATCTATAGCACCTTGGAAGAAGGTGCTGACATTTATATTCACTTTGCAAATCATAGTGGAAAAGTATTAAGTATTTCAAAAATTGAATGAGTTACTTGTTTTTATGAAGGTTAATTAACTTCATAAAAAAGATTCTGTTTCATAAAAAAAGTTATACTCAGGAGAATTGATCATAAAAGTGTTCTCAAGAAGTGCGGATGCCCTCAATAAAAAGGAGGGCATTCTTATAAGTACACTCTTTTTACACATCTTCAGTACTAAAACAGAATTTGCGAGCTTCTTTTTGCAAATATTCCTATTTTTGCAAAAACAAGAAAGTGTTAGTTAATTATTAAAGCTATTCAACTTTTTATTTATAACTATGGGTAAGTCTTATCAGGTTTGATAGTTGATCATGAATAAAAAATTAATTTGATGTTATACGTTGTTATTACAATTGTTTTGGAGCTCTTGTGCTGATGAGTTTTCTATTTTTTTCATAGCAGCAAAGGAAATTTTATTGGCGATAACAGACCTGAAATGGCTATTATTATTTCTTGAGTGTGAAAGGTGAAATAAAGGAGTATTTACCTTGTGAATTTTATATCCTAAACCTAAAAAACGATAGTAGCGGTCAAAATCATCATTTCCCCATCCATAGTGCTGTTCGTTTTCCATACCAGCTTTGCAATATTTTAATTTGTTCATTAAAACAGCTCCACCAACTAGCAAGTGAGGATACAATTTATCCATTTTATTTTTATGCTTAAATAAAAAACGTATATCTTTCTTTTTAAAGAAGATGGTCTTAATAATATCAGGGATATCATAACAAATACCATTATAGGGATATGCAATGTCCGCAGTGTCTTTTCTCAAATTTTCCATACAATCCATCACCGCTTTAACATCGACAATAATATCTGTATCCCAAAGTGCAATATAAGTAGTATTTACTTTTTGTGCCATTTGGTTAAAATGCATAGTTTTGTATAATACTGGATCTTTGTCTTCTATAAATTCATAATTAATCTTTTTATTTAAAAGACCTTTTAGAAAACCATTATTATAACGATCTGCACATCTAACCAAGACATTAGTATTGAAATATTTACATAGTTGGTTGGTTACTACTATGATGTTTTCTAAGCGTGTTATTGAGTCTAACCTCACTAAGATTAAAAATGTAATATCTTCCAAATTTGTTTTCATAGTGTCTTTATTTAACTCTTATTGAATTAATTAGTAAGGCTGTTCCACAGAAGCCATTTTCTAATCCTGTATGAGAATTAAAGAATTGGGGATTTTGAAGAAGTAAAGTCCAAATTGTTGATGATTTAATTCTATTTAGAATTTTTTCATTATATATAACTATATATTCAGAGGGAAAATAGGATTTCAATGTGTTTATAAAAAAAAATATACTAGTCAATCCATCGCAGAAAAAAATGTTTTTATTATTCAATTCCTTTTCTAAAATATTATCTAGGTCAATATGTGATTTAATTAAATTGATTTGCTTTTCCCAATTATTATCTTTAATCCTACTTTGCAAAGAATCCATACCCCAGAGCAAATAAAGCTTATTACTGTCTAGATGAGGAATAATGGAAAATATTTTATAACTTAATTCCTCTAATATTTTGATTAAACGCAAATTATAAAAATCAAGGTAGTATATCTCTCCTAATACATATAACAGTTGGGGCACAGTATAATTTATTGTATAAACTAAACTTTCCTCAAAAAAGTCAAGGTCTAATTTGTCATTTATCTTATTTAATATATTAATTATGAGCTCTCTATATAAAGATTCATTGTTGCTGTTTTTTTTCTGTTCTTTTGATCTTACGCACAAGTAGTACAGTATTTGTGTTAATGAAAGAACCTCGATTTTATTAATGTATTTTGAGTAAAACAAATGTTTACATACCTCACTGTCTGTCTCTTCTAGAATACTGTTTATATTTCCTTTAATGTATTTATTCTTTATTAGATAAGTTACCCCCAAACCAAGACCTGCCAACCCTCCCTTAACATCTATAGGGAGAGTTGAGATGTTAGATATAATTTCATCGAGGAGCTTTCCAGCTATAGATGAATATTCATTATTATTTTCAAACCGTCCGATAATATATAGATATATACATATCCCCATCTTCCCATCGGCTAAGCCCATAGGTAGAGAATCATTATCCAGAGAATGTATAAGTTGTTGGTTAAGAGTATTTATAGTTTTGCTTAACATAATTCAAAAGCTGAGGTTTCTATCGATTGCTAATAATTTTCTCTCTTTACAAAATATAAACCTATCTTTTATTTCAATTTTTAAGCGAAGGAAAGATGGCAAACAAGAATGTCAGTAAACAATAACTTTTTTATTCTCTTTAACAACATTCTCTGTCTTATATTCGACTTTGTCTTCGGGATCGGCTCACTAAGTTATTTGGTTTTCAGTATGGGAAGCAATTTTTCAGAAGCATCTGATTATGCATTTTAAAAAAAACATCCCAAAATCACATGCTTATATTCAACATTATCAATGCTTTTTCTCTGGTTATCGGCTGTCTTCCAGAGTTGCCGTTCCAAGGGTTCTTCAGTGCCATTTCAGTTTTCATACATAATTTCTAGTTATACACTCTAAATCAAGTCAAAATTTGGTGAAGTACTCATTACTCTGAAATAACCAATCCTTAATTATTGAATCGTTTTTAGTATAATCTTGTATATTAAGAGGTTTTTTTCTTATAAAAGTTAGTAAGAAATTCATCTAATGTTGTGTCATCAGCCTTATGAAAATAATTATTTAATGCTTCATAAATATGTTGATACTTGTGTGACAGCATTAGTGAAAGCTTCAAATACAACTCAGATGTGATTCTAATCTGCTGACATCTGGAGTCTTCTGGATTAATAATTTTTCCATTTTCGATGAGTTGAGCCACACATATTGGACAAAACAACCCTGCCCAACAGTTTTTACATTTATGTCCATTCATAATTGTAAAATAATCCTGATAAATTTTAGCAATTTTATTATTATTTATACCATTTTCCACATTTCCAATTGGCATAGAATAATCTGTACGTTCACATAAGTGATAATTACCATTGGGGGTTACAACAAGATTGACTTTTCCAATATAACACGTATTAAAATATGTGCCTAATAATTTAGGATACTCACCTATTTTCGTTTGCATCTCAAATGCTAGCTTGATCATATCTTTGAAACTAGGATGCTGTTGTATTGAATCAATTATTAATTCCGAAGACATATCCGTTGGTATGGTGTCAAAGAAGGAAATCGTATCAAGAAAAATATGGTCGGCCAAATTTTGAAAACCCTCTTTACTAAAATTTTCATGTTTGTTTTTATTTTCGAAATCAGTATATGGTAGCATAATAAAGGTATTTACTCCAGCAAAATGGCCTTTTGTAGACTCTTCCCGGAAGTAGCTTAGCACTTTATTTTTATCATAATTTGGAGAGTCTACTGCTTGTATTGTTACATTGTTAAGAGCATAGGATGGATACTTCTTTTTTATTATGGATAAAGATTTAGTTATTTTTTCATATGATCCTTTCCCATTTCGGTAAACCCTATTCTTGTCGTTTTCAGATTGAGGTCCATCAAAACTTATTGCTAGCATCACATCACAATCCACCAAAAAATCTATTATATCTTCGTCCAATAATGTCCCATTTGTTGTAACAACATGTCTCAGTTTCAAAGATAATTCACTCGCCTTTCTTGTCGAGAAGTCTATAAGGTACTTAAGAGCCTTCTTCTCAATCATTACCTCTCCTCCATAGAAACTTATTGTTGGAGGATTTTTTTTCTCAAAGGCAAAAGCCTCTTCGCTGTTTAATTGTCCTTTTATTTTACTATACGAAACCAAATAGTCTATTATAGCTTTCTTTGCAATCTCTATACTAATCTTAGAATTATTATGAAACCTTCCTGAATTATGTTTTTCATTAATAGTGTACCTGCAATACTTACATCTGAGATTACATTCCTCAGTTAATTCTAATGTCAGTTTACGTGGATTAGCTCTGTTAGTTGCGTAAGAAATAAGGTTTTTTATAAATTCATCGGAATTTTCAACTCTAGATTCTTTCTCAGAACTACTAAAAATCCCATACTTTTGATACTTCTCTAGGACATCTTTCAGAACGGGATCTTTGTCTATAAGCAGTGGATTGGTCTTAATAGATTTTAAGGATTTAAAATCTTCAATAGAAGTTCTTACAAATACATTCATTTTGCCATCATAAATTCCTCCTACTCCAATAGAGTCTAACCAGATGAGATGAACTAACGGGTAAGGCATATCCGTTTTTTGTTGTGTTAAATACATAATAAATCAAAATTAAAAAACAGTACACATTTATTTTATTAACGAGCAAAAAAACACTTCATCTTATAATCAACTAAACATTATTTGATTAATTTATGAAATAAGGCTGATGGGTTATTGTACCAAATTATAAATGTGTACTGCTATAAAATTACATGTTAAAAAGAGAAGCGATAATACCAGAACACTTAGGGTTCTCTAGTTCTCCCACTGAAACAGCTGTCATCATTCCTATCGAAAACCCTGTTATAGAAGCTTCCATACAGTTGCATGTACACCAACAATTGCCATAGCCACCTTGAATTTTATTCATGTCTTCGATGGTGTGGTGAAATTTGATTTTTTTAACTTGTTTCATAATTTTAATTTTAAATTACTATTATTAAATAAAGGTTCATCCGATAAATGCGTAGTTAATAGCTAAAATAAGCTGGTATATTATACC
>JASDTB010000097.1:0-8596 GCA_041441455.1 Bacteroidales bacterium | reverse complement strand
GCCTCTTGCGACATTGGGTTCTCCTCTACAACTCGTTTGTAGTATTCCAAAGCTTTGTTTACATCATGACGATTTATACTTATTAGACCGAGTTCCAAAAGAGCCTTATAATAGAATTGAGACTCTCTATGGTTATGTACTAACTCGTTGAAATAGGTTACAGCTTGACCATTGTCTCCTGTCTGAACTAACGATCTTCCAAGTTCGTATAAGAAGTCTGGGTAAACTTTTGATTTAGGATATTCGCGAATCACATTTTTCAAGACTTCGATCTTCTTTGCATCTTCGCCAATCAGACCAAGAGAGATAGCTCTTTGGTATGATGCATAAAAATAAGTATTTAGATCTTTTTGAGAAATGTAGGCATACGAATCTGACGCCTCTTTGTATCTCTTCTGCATAAAATAACTATCAGCTAATCTAACTCTCGCCTCATTCTCTGTTTGTGCATCTGCCTTACCAGAGTAGATGTATTTGTCGAACCACTGTTGAGCTTGTTCAAATTGACCTGCTTTAAATCTTGCATAACCTAAGTTGAACATCGAAATAAAGTATTCAGGAGTGTTTTTAAATCCTGTAGTTCTGTTGATTAGAGAAAGATTGATGTTGATTGCATCCTGAAATTGACCGTTCCTGTAGTAAGCTTCTGCTAACCAATAGTTGGAGAGATTGTCAATCTGAGTATTGTAGGCTCCGTTTCTTACAGCTGTCTCTAAAAATGGAATCGCCTCTCTATATGCTCCTAAATCAATTAATTGCATGCCTCTGAGAAAAGATGCCTTTTGGATAGAGACAATATTTGTAGCCGTAGGGTTTTTAATTTGAGACAATGCCTCAAGTGCAGAGACATAGTCTTGCTTCACTAGATAAGAGTTCGCAATGTAGTTTTTAATCTCATTGAACTTCTCTACTGGAGCATTATATTGTTTTAAATATTGATCAAAAACCGAGATGTCGGAATTGAGGTCGAACGAAAGCTTCGCATAATTAAACAGAGCATCCTCTTTGATTGTAAGATCGAAATTACTGTCAGCTGCCTTTTTAAATGAGTTCAGAGCCTCTTGTTTATTTTTAATTTGAATATATGAGTTTGCTAAGTGATAGTAAGCATTTTGTGACAGACTATCGTTTACAGTTATAACCTTTTTGAAATTATCAATGGCAGAGAAATAACTCTTTAGCGTATAGCCAATTATACCCGAATAATAGAGGTCTTTTCTACTAAGGTCATTGCTGTAAATTGAGTATTTCTCAAAATAGAATTTAGCTTGATCGGGTTTTTTCTTAGCAAAGTAAGATTCCGACAACATCCTAGCTGTCTTAGACTTATAGTCTTTCTCAACTATATTGTAGATATCCTCTCCATTCTGAATTACATAATCATAATTCTTTTGCATGAATTCCGATTCCAAGATATAATATCTCGACAATACAGAAAAACGTTTGTCACTGGTGAGTGTTTTGAAAATATCAACAGCAGCAGCAAAATCTTTCTTCATATACAAAATGTAGGCTGCGTAATATTTTGAAGCAGGTACAAAGTTACTCCCTTTATCCGAAGAGATTTCGCTAAACATTTTGAATGCTTTGTCTAAGTTACCAAGACGAAGACTACAATAAGCATATTTAAATTTATACTCTTGTTCATACTGTGGTGCAAGATTTCTTTTTTCGAGCTTTACAAGATAGTTATGGGCTTTGACGTAATCTTGATTGTCGAAATAGTATCCAGCAAATTTGAAATAGATCATCTCCATGTCCGAAGACTCAGGATAGCGAGTTTCATATGCAACTACCAATCCCTCTGTGTTTTCGCGTCTAAGCTCAAGCGCGCATAACACAACATAAGCATCTACCTCCGATTTGAAAATCGAAGGCTCTGTTGAATACTCTTGCGAAAGAGTGACGAATTCACTCTCAGCAGCAGAGAACAGCCTTTTGTTATAAAGTTCGATAGCAGCTTTTAGCCTCTCTTTTTGAGAAGGACGTTGATTCTGAGCAATCAGAATCTGAGGTATCACCATCGAAAAAATGCATAATACCACCAGGAAGACTCTTTTTTTCATTATACTCATCGGAAAATAATTTTGTCAAGAACAATTCTAAGGCCAAATTTAGTAAATTTGCGCAGAATAAACATTAAAAACATGGAAGAAGCAAGCCTTACTCCCGTTGTTTCGTTCAGAAACACCGACATCATCAAAGAAGATAGTCTGATTATATCAAACCTAAGTATGGATATACAAAAATCCGATTTTGTATATTTAATTGGAAAGGTTGGAACAGGCAAAACTTCGATCGTCAAAGCGATTATTGCAGACACTCCTCTTAAGGACGGCGAAGCCTTTGTTGCAGGTTACGATCTGCTTAAAATAAAACCGAAACAAGTGCCGATGCTTAGACGCAAAATTGGTGTTGTATTTCAAGATTTTCAGCTTCTTACAGATAGGTCGGTATATGAGAACATGAGATTTGTTCTTATGTCAACAGGGTGGAAAGACGAAAAGGTGATTGATACAATCATAATGGAGCGTTTAGAGAGTGTAGGATTGCAGACAAAGGCACATAAGAAACCTCATCAACTATCGGGCGGAGAGCAGCAACGGGCAGCCATTGCACGTGCTCTGTTGAATGAGCCTGAGATTATTCTTGCAGACGAGCCTACTGGCAATCTCGATTCCGAAACAGCTACAGAAATTATGGAGTTGCTACTCAAAATACATAGACAAAATGGTCCGGCTATTATAATTGTGACTCATAATAAATCTTTGATAGAGAGATACCCCGGTAGAGTTTTTCTATGCGAAGACTCTTGTTGCCGCGAGGTTACTGACCAGCAAGAGATCTATTTTTCATTAGAATTATGAATCAGAGATATCACTCAGTAATCGAATGGTTTGAAAAAAATATGCCTTCGCCTCAAACGGAGCTTAACTATCGTAACCCTTTCGAATTATTGGTTGCAGTTATTTTGTCTGCACAATGCACCGATAAACGTGTAAATCTTGTCACACCTGCAATCTTCGAAAAGTGGCCTGATGCCGAAGCAATGTCACATACATCAGAAGCGGAGATCTTTAAAGTCATTAAATCTGTCTCTTATCCAAATAATAAGAGTAAGCATCTATTTCAGATGAGCAAGGTTTTGTATCATGATTTTGAAGGGGAGGTACCTCAAGAGGTTGATGATTTGCAAAAATTGCCAGGTGTTGGAAGAAAGACAGCAAATGTAATAGCTTCGGTGCTATTTAATAAGCCGGTTATTGCAGTTGATACTCATGTTTTCAGAGTTGCAAAAAGATTGGGACTATCTTCCGCTAAAGATGTATTGGGTGTTGAATTAGATTTGACTGCTAATATTCCTCAAGAGAAGAGAGCAACTGCTCATCACTGGTTAATACTGCATGGTCGATATACTTGTAAGGCCAGAAACCCTCAGTGTAACACTTGCGGACTCCGGCCTTACTGTAAATTTTATTCTGAGCAACAGGCTATTTAGCCATGTTTCTTACTGTTCCAAGTTCGATGAACGAAGCACCAGCTTGAGTTCCAAAGCTTCCGCCTAAAACACCGATCATATCGTCCATGTCGATAACTTTGTCGGCAACAAGGTTTCTAACAGCTTGTTTTACAAAGTCATCTTTAGAGTCTTTAACCTCCATCATGTATGGATATACTCCAAAAGATAAGGCTAATTCTCTCATAACATATGTTTTATAACACTTTGCAAACAAAGGAACCTTAGGTCTGAATGCTGCAATGTATCTTCCGGTTCTTCCCGACATTGTGTCGAAGACGATTGCTTTTACAGGAAGCTGGCATGTAGATCTTACAATGTTTTTTGCAAGAACTGCAGCGACAGGCCAAGTAACATCAGTTAGTTCCAATTTTACATTAGGTTGGACATTCTGTTCAATCTCAATTGCAATCTTTGTCATCATTTGCACCGACTCAATCGGATATTTTCCGCTTGCTGTCTCTCCGCTAAGCATGATTGCATCTGTACCTTGATAGATTGCGTTAGCCACATCACTCACCTCTGCGCGAGTTGGCCTTGGATTGTCGATCATTGTATGAAGCATTTGAGTAGCAATAATTACCGGCTTCTTTCTTGATTGACATTTATTGATAATTTGTCTCTGAATCACTGGAATCTTCTGAGATTCAATCTCTACGCCGAGGTCGCCTCTTGCTACCATCGCGCCATAGCAATGTGACAAGATCTCGTCAATATGATCTACTCCTTCTTGGTTTTCGATCTTTGCGATAATCTTCAGATGGCTGTTTCTCTTATCAAGGATATCTTGTACCTCTTTGAGATCCTCCTTGTTTCTTACAAAAGAGTGAGCAACAAAATCAAGATCATTATCAATTGCCCATTCGATAAACTCCTTGTCACGTTTTGTAACCGAAGGAAGTTTGATTGAAACATTCGGAACATTGATACTCTTTTTACCTTTTATACGACCACCATTGTTTACTCTACAAACGAGTTGAGATGGTCTCTTCTCTACTACACTCAACGAGATTTCACCATCGTCAATCAAAATGTAAGCCCCAACTGGTACTTCGTTTGTGAAATTGTTGTAATTAGTGTATAACAAGTAGTTACCCGAAACTCCATTGACATCGTCAGCAAAATAGACTGTGTCACCCTCCTTTACTACAAAACCTTCGTCGTACTCCATCTTTGTTATTCTGATCTCAGGTCCCTTGGTGTCAATTAGAATTGCAATCTTTTCGGAAACAGCCCTAGTGTTTTTTACAATTTCGAGCGATGACTCAAGACTTGTGTGTGCCGAATTTATCCTCACAACATTCATCCCAGCCTCATAAAGCGATCTGATAAACTCTGTACTGCAATTCCTGTCAGAAACAGAACAAATAATTTTGGTTTTCTTTTCGAGCATATTTTATTCTAAATTTGTGGCAAAAGTAAAACTATTTTGTGTGAAAAAAGTTTATTGTAACAATCTGTTATCTGATTTTTCTTCATATCTAAGATTAGAGCTCTCATTATCAGAGAATACGGTAAACTCATACTGCTCCGATGTTGATAAGTTTTTTGAATACTGGGCAAATTTGGGAGATGTCTCAAATATTAGAAGTGTAGATTCAGAAAATATTAAAGGATTTATCTCGCAGGAGATGGAAAAAGGTCTCTCCAAGAGATCACAGGCACGGTTAGTAAGTTCGCTTAAAGCTTTCTTTAAATTTCTTGTCAATGAGTCCATTATAGAACTTGATCCTTGTGTGCTCATAGACTCTCCAAAAATCAAGCCATATTTGCCAGAAGTGCTCTCACAAGATGAAGTTGTAAGGATAATTGAATCGGTAGATTTGTCACAACCCGAAGGTCATCGAAATCGAGCAATTTTGGAGACCCTTTACTCATGCGGTCTACGAGTGTCTGAGTTGGTAAATTTAAAATATTCTGACATCTTTTTTGATCAAGAATTTTTGCGAATTATTGGAAAGGGGAACAAGCAGCGATTAGTCCCTTTAGGCAGACCTGCTGCCGATGCAATTAGAATCTATCTGCAGACTCGATCTCTTCTTCCGGTAAAAAAGGGGAGCGAAGACAATGTCTTTTTAAACAGACGCGGTGGGAGAATTACAAGAGAGATGGTTTTTCTAATCGTTAAAAAATCTGCAGCAGAGGCTGGAGTCGATAAAATAATCTCTCCACATACATTCCGCCACTCATTTGCTACGCATCTTGTTGAAAATGGAGCGGATTTGAGAGCTGTTCAAGAGATGCTTGGGCACGAAAGTATTCTGACAACTGAGATCTACACACACATTAATAGTGAAAAGTGGCGAGACAGTATCTTGAAATGTCATCCAAGAGGTCACTGATGCAACAAAACTTTTATATTTTCGTATTAAACTATAAACTACCTAACCAAATATATATGAAACTTAATATACAGATTACAATTACTGCTATTGCGCTTATTTCCTTTGCTTTCCCCGCGAAAGCGAATCTTATAGAAGAGAAGAGTCCTTCCGATACTCTAAAGAAAGTAGAACTTAATGCAGTCGTAGTTACTGCTACAAAGGATAGAGTAAACAGAAACAATGTTCCACTAACGATTTCTGTTGTTAATAGAGAGGAGATTCGCACCTCTGCTGGTTCTTCTTTGCTTCCTGTCTTATCCGATAAAGTACCTGGCCTTTTTGTTACTCAAAGAGGAGTAACTGGCTTTGGCGTATCTGAGGGTGCGGCTGGTGCGGTTAACGTCAGAGGTGTTGGCCAAGGAAACAAAGTGTTGATTCTTCTTGATGGGCAACCTCAGTGGGCAGGTATTTTCGGCCATGCTCTACCCGATATGTATGTAGCAAGTGATGTCGATAAAGTTGAAGTTATTAGAGGTCCTGGCTCATTGATTTATGGCTCTAATGCAATGGGTGGAGTGGTGAATGTTATAACAAGAAAAGGTGAAAAGGATGGCTTTTCGGGAGATATTAAACTGATGTATGGTAGCTATGATACCAGAAAAATTACTGGTGGAGTAGGGTATAAATCAGGTAAATTCTCCTCTTATCTCTCGCTGAATAACGATCGAACAAATGGACATAGAGAGAATTCCGAATTCAATATTACTAATGGTTTTTACAAAGCTTCTTATGAGTTTTCTGATAAATTGAGAGTAGCTGCAGACATTAATCTTGCACGATTTTTCAGTGCAAATCCAGGAAAGGTTTCAACTCCAATGGTTGATAACGATATGGATATTTTCAGAGGGAGCACCTCTTTTGCTTTAGAAAACAATTTTACAAAGTCTGGTGGCGCTATCCGTCTATTTTATGGATGGGGAAATCACAGGATCAATGATGGTTATGCTGCAAATGGTGGAACTCCAAAGGACTATTTTTTCCGTTCTTTCGACAAAAATATGGGTGTTTTATTGTACCAATCTGTTGAACTGTTTAAAAACAATACGACAACTTTTGGTTTCGACTATAAAAATTGGGGGGGACATGCCTGGAATGATAAATTCAATGGAGCAACGATTGAGTTTGCGAATAAAAGTGTCTCTGAGACAGCTCTGTATTTGATTACTAGGCAGCAATTGATGACTCACTTCTCTTTAAGTGGAGGAGTTAGAGTTGAGTCCAACCAGGTTTTTGGAAATGTTTTGATTCCTCAATTAGGTCTTTCATACACTGGTATCAAAGATGGAGTAATAAAGGCATCGATTTCTAAAGGCTATCGTAGTCCTAATATTAAAGAGATGTATATGTTCCCGCCTCAAAACCCAGATCTTCAACCTGAAAATATGCTTAATTATGAACTTTCTGCAGGTAAGTCATTTATGAATGGTGAGATTACGGCAGAGGCCTCTATTTTCCTAATAGATGGAAAGGATATGATTGAAATAGTGAAAATCAATGGTGTTCCTAAAAATATCAATACTGGTAAGTTTATTAATAGAGGCGTTGAGATGGAGGCCTCTTGGAGAATTGCTCCTTATGCAAGATTTGATGCAAACTACTCGTATCTCTTCACCTCCAAACCGCTATTAGCAGCACCAAAGCATAAGCTATATGGTGAATTAAGACTCACTCCGGCTCGCTTGTTTGTGAATCTGAACGCTCAATACGTCTCTGGTCTTTACACAAATACAACTACCCTTGCAAAAGAGAACTACACAATTGTGAACTCTCGAGTTGGCTATTCATTTGGCAAAAAATCAACCCTCCAACTTTATGTTAGATGCGATAACGCCACTAACACAAACTACTCAATAAACGATGGTTTCCCAATGCCAGGAAGAACATTTATGATAGGAACAGACTTTGCTTTTTAGAAATAACAATTTTCGAATATAATCACTCAATTTTTAGATTTTGAAGACATGTAAAAGTTTCTCAATGAGAATTTTATAACGAAAATAAATTTTGTGCTTTTATTTAAGATTCATATATTTACTTTATAAACGAACTTTCATTTTCTAAGCTCAAAATTTTATTATTATGAAAAAATTATTGCTAATCTCTTTTCTAATATTAGGATTTTCATTTACAGCAAATTCGCAAATTAAGTATCAAGGTGAGGTGCAGATAGGCTATAACTTTGGTGTTAAAGATTTTGATCCTGATTATGCAAATCTTAGTTTTATAAATGGTATTAGATTTAATAAGAATCTATTTGCTGGAATTGGTGTTGGTCTTAACACTTATTCAATATTTGAGTCTGGAGTTGATAAAGAGTATGCTCTTCCAATTTTTATAAATGCAAAAGCATATTTACCGGTTTCACCCCAAACTGACTTTTTTGCCTCTCTTGATTGCGGATATTGGTTTGGAATTAGCAGCAACCATAAAGAAGTAGGCGGATTGATGCTTACACCTTCAGTTGGAGTATGTTTCGATTTAGGTAAATCGTATGGCCTTAATTTAAGTTTAGGTTACAATCATCAAAACTGGAGCGCCGACGGCCCTGTAAGTCTCAACACCGGAGCAATCGGAATAAAAGTTGGATTTTCTTTCTAATAATTAAATACATTAAAATAATAAATCATCCCCAAAAGATATCATTAAAATCTTATGGGGATGTTTAAAACTATTTTTTTTAAATATTTAATTTAAT
>JASDTB010000096.1:0-44782 GCA_041441455.1 Bacteroidales bacterium | reverse complement strand
ATTTTAGGTTTAGTAGACTTAATTTTATTTAAATATAACACAAAATTCCTTTATATGTTTATTCTATATACATTTTTTCTAAATATGCCTTCAAAACATTACTTTTGTAAAAATACCTCACAACATGAATTGGTTTGAAGCGCTTGTTACAGGTGAAAGCATTGCTCAATCTGTATTGATTTTATCTTTTGTCATTACATTAGGAATCTTTTTATCTAAGATTAAGATTAAAGGGATCTCTTTTGGAATCACTTGGATTCTTTTTGCAGGAATTGCAGTAAGCCACTTTGGATTAGGAATAAATTCGCATGTCTTGCATTTTGTCAAAGAGTTTGGTTTGATACTCTTCGTCTATTCAATAGGGCTACAGGTGGGCCCCGGTTTTTTCTCATCTTTTAAAAAGGGAGGGATAAAACTAAATCTTATTGCAGCGTCAGTTGTTGCCGGAGGTGTTTTAGTTACTGTCGTCATCCAAATGATGAGCGGATTGCCTATTCAAACAATGGTTGGAATTTTGTCTGGAGCAATTACGAATACTCCAGGTTTAGGAGCGGCCCAACAGACTTTTATAGAGGTTAACGGAACAAATGATCCATCAATTGCAATGGGATATGCTGTGGCATATCCTTTAGGTGTATTAGGTATTATTTTGACAATAATGCTTCTTCGATTTTTCTTTAAGATAAATTTAGAAAAGGAGAATGAAACCCTAAAACAGAAAGCTAAGGATGATCCAAACGAGACAATTAAAATAGCTGTCTTATTAAATAATCCGGCCTTATTTGGGAAGAAAATTGAAGACATCAAGCATCTCTTAAGTAAGAGTTTTATTATTTCAAGGATAACTAGATATGATAACGATGTAAAGATTGCAGGAGCGGCAACGGTATTAGAGCAAGGTTATAAGCTGCTTGTGATACTTCAGAAAAAAGATAAGCCTTCAATTCTTGCATTTTTAGGAGAGGAAATAGAGTTTAATGAAAGTGATTGGGAGACACCAGAAAAAGATGTAATCTCAAGGAGGATACTAGTTACAAAAGACTCTGTAAATGGGAAATCATTATCGGATCTTCGTCTCTCAAAAGCATTTGGTATTACAGTTACAAGGGTAAATAGGGCTGGAGTTGATTTGATTGCTTCTGCTAGTCTGAAGCTACAAATTGGAGACAAATTGACTGTTGTGGGAACTCCTCAGGGAGTTGATTCTGCTGCTCATTTGCTTGGTAATGCCCTGCATCGATTAAGAGAACCAAACTTAGTCTCATTTTTCCTTGGAATAGCGTTGGGAATCTTAGTAGGTTCAATTCCATTCTTTCTCCCAGGAATACCTCAGCCTGTTAAGTTGGGTCTAGCTGGAGGGCCTTTAATTATAGCCATCTTAATGAGCAAATTTGGACCTAGATACAAAATGGTAACTTATACCACTGTAAGTGCTAATCTAATGTTGAGAGAAATAGGCATATCACTCTTTCTTGCATGCGTAGGTCTAGACGCTGGAGGTGGATTTGTAGATACTATTGTTAATGGAGGAGGAGCTATTTGGATTCTTTATGGAGTAGCAATTACATTGATCCCTTTAATTACTGTAGGCTTTATAGCTTATAAGTTCTTCAAGGTAAATTACTTTACATTAATGGGCCTACTAGCTGGTAGTTGCACTGATCCTCCTGCTTTAGCATTTGCAAACTCATCAGCAAAAAACGATCTTCCGGCTGTTAGCTATGCAACAGTATATCCACTAACTATGTTTTTGAGAGTCTTGACTGCTCAGTTGCTTATCTTGTTTGCTTGATAATTCTGTCAAAGCCAGTATATGGCTTCAATTGTCTAATTTCAAAATTAATAAAAAATGAGGGTGACTAAAAATCTCATTTAGTCACCCTCATTATATAACATCCCTTTACTTAAATTCCTCCATCAATACACCAAACTTTGTTCTGATTATCGTTTCTGAGAGCAATGTTGGTTGATGCACGTTTGCCATTCTTTAACACAACAGTGCAAGGTACAAACTCTCCTGGATACAAGCCTGATTTAAATGATTTACCAATTGAAATAACTTTTAAACCACAATAATTTTCTTTTATAAATTTTGCATCGTAGTATGTAAATGCTTCTGAAACACTATTGAAGTCTGATCTCTCCAACGAACTTAGAATAAATTTTGCAGCTTGGTCTGCAGAGATATTTTTAAGCGAAACATTCTCATTGATTTGACTAATTTGCTTCCACTCGATATTTGGTATTGAATTAAGCTTACTCCAATCCAACATTTCACTATATTTTATCTCTATACTTTTAACTATAGTTATATATCTGTCTTTCACTTTGATGTCTATAGTAAATGCTTTCAAAAATTTCTCTTTTTTGTCGAAAATATATGTTCTTTTACTGTTAGATTCAGCGATTGAACTATTTAATAAATAACTATTCTCAAATGAACCTTGAGCTTTTGTTGATATTGTCAAAGATATTATTGAATCATTTGATTCATATGATGCCTTTACATTTTTTGCTGATAAAGCAGCTAGTTCTCGTTGTAGAAGGTTTTGTGGCTCTAAAAGGGTATAGTAATCTTCTAGGATCCCAGACTCACCCTCTTTACCATTAATGTATCCAACATTAGAACCGTTATTCCAGATGTAGATCTTTTCACCATTAAAGAGAGCTGTTCTTCCGTTCTGCTTCTCTATTCTCCATAAAAATGGAGCTTCAAAAGACCTTAAAAATGTTGTACTAATAAATTCATTTTGCGGATTGATATAGCTAAAATTCTCATTAGCTTCGGTCCTTACCATGAATTTAATTGATAGGTTATTGCTATGGATAATCTTGTCAATTGCAGCTGAGATATACTCTTTTGAATTAGCTTTTGCATTTGAGCTGATTAAAAAAGGCGCAAGTACAGTGATTACAATAATTACAGCAGCTGCTGCTGAGAATGATTTAAGTAGAAAGATCCTTTTCATACGCTTTTCATGTTTTAATTGATTAATAACATTTACTTTAAGCGATTTTGGAGCGACAGGCTTGTTTTTTGGAGATAAATTATTCATCGTACTCATACTCTTTGAATTTTGATGATTTTTTTAACTTTTCAATTGCATATTTATATCTGGATTTTATCGTATTTACAGATATTTCCAGTATAGAAGATATCTCAACAAAAGAGAGATCGTCTACCAAGTGCATAGTTACAACTTCAGATTGTTCGTCGGGCAACTCTCTTAAGACATCATTTATCGAAAAAAACTCTTCAATCAAAGGTCGTGCAGATTCGTCTTCTTTCAACAAAGCTGCCTCTAGCGAAAGAGGATGCTTTAATTGCCGTTTATAGTCTATACATTTATTTGAGATGATTTTCATCAGATAGCTCTTAATATTTCGCACTTCCGATAACTTTGGATAGTTATGATAAAGTTTGATAAATGCATCTTGAACAATATCTTGAGCAACATCAAATGATCCAACTCGATAAAAGGCAAAACTGTAAAGTTGATCCTGATACTCGTCAATTATTTTCTCTAATTCTTCGATTTTTTTATTTCGGCCGATATTAAACATCAGAAATTGGAGTTATAAGTTAATCGCTTTCGAAAATAAGACGATAAAGATTTAAAATCGGTTTAAATATAAAACAAAAAAGCCAAGCGGTTGCTTGGCTTCTGTTTTTGTGATCCAGCTGGGGCTCGAACCCAGGACCCCAACATTAAAAGTGTTGTGCTCTACCTGCTGAGCTACTGAATCTTACGCAATGTTTTTTTAGCGTCCCCTTTTTCGTTATCGGGAGTGCAAAGATAGGGCGATGATTTTAAATTTCCAAATTAATTGTGAAAAAAAGATGAAAAAATTTAGCTTTGTTATCGATAATTATTGCTTATTCAAAGAGAATTCTACGTAATGGATCATCTTTTTATACTGGATTTCAAAAGATTTACTGACGATTTAGCTATTTCGTGTGTGGTTGAAAAAAATTTGTTTTTTTTTCAAGACTCTTCACTTTTAATAGTCCTTAGAGCTTTGAATGGCGAGCAGATGCTAGAGAAAAAAGACTTTTTATTCAAAGAAAAGGTAAAAAAAGAGATTATAATCGATCAAGATTTATGGTTCAATAGAAAGGAGATCATTATCGGAAGACTTAAATCGTTGCTGGGGCTTGGTAAACGAGTATTTGCACGAAAGTGTATATTAAAAAAAATCGACTCATCTCAAGCAATAGAGTTCTTTGATTCAAATCATCTTCTTGGAGGGGCAAAATGCAAGTTCAATTATGGACTTTACTACAATAGCGAATTAATAGCTGCAGCATCATTTTCATCACCACGGCAAATGAAAAGAGGAGAGGAGTATGTGTGGTCATTTGAATGGGTGAGATATGCCCCTTTAATTGGATACAACGTAGTAGGCGGTATCAGCAGGTTACTAGAATACTTTAAATCTAGCGAAGATCCTCAGGAAATAATGTCATACGCATCAAAAAATTGGTCGGAGGGAGATGTCTACCGAAAGCTGGGATTTTTACTAGTAGAAGAGACAAAACCTATCAAATTTTATATTAATTCAAGAACGTTCGAAAGAATCTCTGAAAAACAAAAAGAGAGACTGCAATTAAGCAATCCCTCCATATTATGTGAAAATAAAGACCAGTTTATAGAATTATTCAATAATGGTAACCTTAAGTTTCTTTTGAGGATTTTCTGATACATCTTGGTTTTCGGTATCAATCTCGATTTTAAGCAAGTTTCCAATTTTAGCCTTGCCACCAATAATTGCCTCTGCCAAAGGATCTTCAATGAATTTTTGGATAGCGCGTTTTAGTGGTCTTGCCCCATATTGAGGATCATAACCCTCTTCTGCAACAAACTGTTTTGCATCATCATCAATCATAACTCTGTATCCAGCATTCTCTATACGTTTATACAGATCGTTAAGCTCAATATCTATAATTTTGCAGATATCATCTTTAGTAAGAGTATTGAACAAGATTTGATCATCTATTCTATTCAGAAACTCAGGAGTAAATGCCTTTTTTAGGGCCTTTTCAATTACATTTCTTGTATTGTCATTGATATTACGCTTAGAGACATTTGAAAACCCTAATCCACTGCCAAATTCTTTTAACTCTCTACTACCAATGTTAGAGGTCATAATCAATAAAGTGTTTCTAAAGTCAATATGCCTTCCATTGCTATCAGTTAATCGACCTTCGTCCAAAACTTGCAAAAGCAAATTAAAGATGTCTGGGTGAGCCTTTTCAATTTCATCAAGAAGAATAACGCTATAAGGTTTTCTCCGCACCTTTTCGCTCAATTGTCCTCCCTCTTCGTATCCTACATATCCCGGAGGCGCACCAATCAGTCTACTAAGTGCAAACTTTTCCATGTACTCACTCATATCTATCCTAATCAAATTATCAACTGAGTCGAATAGATATTCAGTTAGTTTTTTTGCAAGTTGAGTCTTTCCAACACCAGTAGGACCTAAAAATATAAATGAGCCGATAGGTTTATTTGGATCCTTTAAGCCAGCTCTATTTCTTTGAATAGCTCTTACTACCTTATCAACAGCTTCATCTTGTCCAATAACTTTGCTTCTAATAGCATCACCCATTTTCACTAGTCTATCACCCTCTGTCTCTGCTAATTTGTAGATTGGAACACTTGTAATCATCGATAAAACTTCGGCAACATCATTAGCATCAACAATTTGTGGATTTAGATTTTGCTCCTCTTTCCATAACTCTTGAGCTTTTTGAAGTTGTTCCATTTTCTGTTTTTCGAGATCTCTCAGCTCAGCCGCTTTTTCGAACTGATTATTGCTAATTGCAAGACGTTTTTCAGTACGAATAGGTTCTAGTTCATTTTCAATATCAATGAGGGTTTCAGGAACCTTAAGATGTTTTAAATGGACTCTGGAGCCAGTTTCGTCCATAGCGTCAATTGCTTTGTCTGGAAGACATCTGTCGGTTATATATCTCTGAGAAAGTCTGATACAGGCAATTATCGCCTCTTCGGTATATTTGACATTATGATGCTTTTCATATCTCTCTTTGATGTTCATTAAGATATTAAGCGTCTCATCGAAGTCAGTTGGATCAACCATTACTTTTTGGAATCGTCTCTCTAAAGCTCCATCTTTTTCAATGAACTCTCTATATTCATCGAGAGTAGTTGCTCCAATGCACTGAATTTCGCCTCTTGCAAGTGCTGGTTTTAACATATTTGCAGCGTCGAGCGATCCCGAAGCACCTCCAGCTCCAACCAAAGTATGTAGCTCATCGATGAAAAGAATGATGTCAGGATTTTTTCCCATTTCGTTCAAAATTGCCTTCATTCTCTCTTCGAATTGTCCTCTGTACTTTGTCCCAGCAACAATTGACCCTATGTCTAGTGAAATAATCCGTTTATTGAGCAGTACGCGCGACACTTTTCTCTGAGCAATCCTCAGAGCAAGTCCCTCTGCAATTGCAGATTTTCCCACACCTGGTTCGCCAATAATCACTGGATTGTTCTTTTTTCTTCTTCCAAGTATCTGGGCAAGTCGTTCAATCTCTTTATCTCTCCCTACTACAGGGTCGAGCTTATTTTCATGAGCAGCTTTTGTTAAATCGTATCCAAAACTATCTAAAACCGGAGTGTCTGACTGCGGTTTAGAAGTTTTTCCTTTGAAAGCAGTCTCTTTTGCTGAGCTATCCTCAAAGTTATCTTTAATCTCATCTTCGTAAGATGAGTTTAGTTGAGCCTTAGGTGTCTCTTTTCCAGTAAGAACAGATCTTACAGAGTCGTAGCTAACATTATAGTCTTTTAAAAGTCCAGAAAACAGACCCTCTTCACTCCTTAACAACGCCAAAAGCAGATGTACCGGACCTGGCTTCGCCTCTTTTAGAGACTTTGCCTCTAAATACATGATAGTAAGTGAATTTTGAGCTTGTTTAGACAAATTTAACTTGTCTGCCTGATCGTAAGGGACAATATCTCCGACCTTTGCTTGTTTTTCAATCCTGAATTTTAATTCCTTAAAATCCACACCCATTCCTCTCAGAATCTCAAATGCAGAATTGTCTTGGTGTCTAATGATTCCAAGGATAAAATGGTCCGCTCCTATAGTGTAGCTTCCCATTCTCATGGCCTCCTCTCTGCTGTAAGAGATAATTTCGTTCAGTTCGTTTGATAATTGTAAGTTCATTTTTCGTAAATTGGGTCGCTAAATTACTAATTATAGACAAAACACTGTACAATTTGTTCAGTATATTTTTTATTTGTAATTTAGCACCTCTCAAAAAAATTGAAAAGTTAATTTATACAATGATTGAAGAAGCAGAAAATCAAGCGCGTATAATCAAGATAAACATTGAGGACGAGATGAAGAGTGCATACATCGACTATTCGATGTCTGTCATTGTTTCGCGCGCATTACCGGATGTCAGGGACGGATTAAAGCCTGTTCACAGAAGAGTGCTGTTTGGAATGTCCGAGTTGGGACTTACTTCTGGACAATCTTTCAAGAAATCGGCACGTATTGTCGGTGAGGTTTTGGGTAAGTACCACCCTCACGGTGACTCAAGTGTCTATGAGGCTATGGTTAGAATGGCCCAAGAGTGGAGCATGAGATACATGCTTGTAGATGGGCAGGGAAACTTCGGTTCTATCGATGGAGACTCTGCTGCTGCGATGCGTTATACTGAGGCTAGATTTAAAAAATTAGCTGAGGAGGTTCTAGCCGATCTAGAAAAGAACACCGTTGATTTTAAATTAAACTTCGATGACTCGTTGGAAGAGCCTACTGTTATGCCAGCGAAAGCTCCTTTGCTACTCCTTAATGGTACATCGGGTATTGCTGTAGGTATGGCGACAAATATGCCTCCTCACAATATGAGAGAGACGGTTGACGCTATTTGTGCATACATCGACAACAACGAAATTACAACCGAAGAGTTACTTCGTCATATAAAAGGACCAGACTTCCCAACAGGAGGTACTATTCTTGGTACACAGGGAATTAAAGATGCATTCGAGACTGGTAAAGGAAGAATCGTTGTAAGATCTAAAGTTGATATTGAGGTTAGTGAGAGTGGTAGAGAGACAATTGTCGTTACCGAAATACCTTATATGGTCAACAAACGAGAGTTGATTGAAAAGATTGCTGAGTTAGTAGAAGAGAAAAAGGTTGAGGGAATAGCATATATTAATGACGAGAGCGACAGAACCGGAATGAGGATTGTTATCAAACTCAAGATGGGAGCTGTTGCAAATGTTGTTTTAAACATGCTTTACAAGTACTCTCAATTACAATCTAGCTTCTCAGTAAATAATATTGCTTTGGTTGACGGAAGACCTAGATTGCTTAATCTTAAACAACTTATTAAATATTTCGTACGTCATCGTCACGAAGTAGTTGTTAGAAGAGCAAAATTTGAACTTGATCAAGCAGAAAAAAGAGCTCATATTTTAGAAGGACTTTTAAAAGCGCTCGACTTTATTGATGAAGTAATTGAGATCATCAGAAGTTCTAAGACTGTTGATGAGGCTCGTACTAGATTGATAGAACGTTTTGGATTCTCCGAAATTCAGGCTAATGCAATCGTAGAAATGAGACTTCGCCAACTTACTGGTTTAGAAAGAGCGAAGCTTCAGGGAGAATACGACGAATTAATGAAGCTTATAAACCATTTAAGAGAGATTCTTGCAAATGTTGATATGCAGATGCAGATTATCAAAGATGAGTTATTAGAGCTTAGAGAGAAATATGGTGATGAAAGAAGGACTGCAATTGAACTTTCTGGAGAGGACTTCAATCCTGAGGATTTCTATCCAGACGAAGATGTTGTTATAACTATTTCACATCTTGGATACATTAAACGTACGCCTCTTAATGAGTACAAAACTCAAAACAGAGGAGGGGTTGGTGTAAAAGGAAGCACAACACGCGATGAAGACTTTATTGAACATATTTATGTTGCAAACATGCATAGTACAATGTTGTTCTTCACTCAAAATGGAAGATGTTTCTGGCTCAAAGTTTATGAAATACCAGAAGGATCCAAAGCATCTAAGGGTAGGGCACTTCAAAATGTGATCAATATTGAACCTACAGATAAAGTAAGGGCTTATATCAATGTCCGCAACCTATCAGATAAAGAGTATATTAACAACAATTTCATCATACTTGCGACAAAACGAGGAACCGTTAAAAAGACATCTCTCGAAGAGTATTCGAGACCTCGTGTCAATGGAGTTAATGCAATTACAATTCGTGAAAATGACGAGTTATTAGAAGCTTTGATGACAAATGGTAAGTGCGAAATTCTATTAGCTGCCAGAAATGGAAAATGCGTAAGATTTAACGAAGACGAAGTTCGTGCTATAGGAAGAACGGGTGCCGGTGTTCGTGGAATCTCGATAGAAGAGAATGATGAAGTGGTTGGAATGGTTAGCATCGATCCTGAATCAATGGATAAAGAGAAGCATAATATATTAGTTGTTAGTGAAAACGGATATGGAAAACGCTCTCATATTGACGACTATCGTATTACTAGCAGAGGAGGTAAAGGAGTAAAGACCTTGAACATAACCGAAAAAACTGGCTCACTTATTGCATTGAAAGATGTGACTGATGAAAATGACCTTATGATTATCAATAAATCTGGCATTACAATTAGATTAGATGCGATTGATATAAGAGTTGTAGGTAGAGCAACTCAAGGGGTTAAACTTATAAATATTAAAGAGGGCGACCAAATTGCGGCTATTTGTAGGGTGAACAAGAGTGAAGACAAGCCTATTGAGTCCGAAAGCACTGAAGAGTAACACTAAAAATCAAAACAAATAAGAATTAAAATGAAAAAATTATTAATTGCACTAACTCTCTTTTTTGCCGTGCAACTTAGTGCACAGACAAAAGAAGCAGCTGATGCTCTTAAGGAGTTTGAAAAAGCAAAGAAGGAGTCTGTTGATGCTAAAAAATCAACTAATCCTGCAACATGGATAAAGCTTGCAAATGCATATGCAAGTGTATTCGATGCTCCGATAAGATCTTTATGGCTAGGCGCAAGCCAAGTTGAACTTAAAGTTCTTTTGAAAGATCAAAGAATCAATAAATCTGAGTCTCAAACTCTTAATGGTCAAACTTTCAGTGTTGATAGCTATTATGACAAAGACCTTTATTATGGTGCAGATGGCACTCTTGCTAGCTGGGTAATTACCAAACCATATATGGAGGGAGACCTTTTAAAAGAGTCATACAGCTCTTTAATCAAAGCTATTGAACTTGATTCAAAAGGTGCAAAAGCAAAAGAGATTACTGAAAGCCTAAAATCACTTAGAGGTAAGTATGTAAATGAAGCAATGTCTGCATATCAATTGGGCAAATTCAAAGAGGCTACTGATAATTTTGAAGCATCTTTATTGTGTAGTGCTCATCCACTTGTAGGTCAAGTTGACACTGTTATTATGTATTATGCTGGTCTTACAGCTAATATGTCTAAAGACTACGACAGAGCAATTAAATACTTCCAAATGGCAATTGATAAAGGATACGAACTTAAAGGTGATGTATTCTCTTATTTAGCTGAAGCTTATAAAACATCTGGAAATATTGAAAAGTCAAAAGAGACTCTCTCTGCAGGTTTCTCTAAATATCCAACTAGCCAACCTATCCTAGTATCATTAATCAATGCATACATTGAGTCTAAAGATGATCCTAAGAAGGTTCTTGAGTTTATTCAAAAAGCTCAAGCTAATGAGCCAACAAATGCAAGCCTTCACTATGCTGAGGGTAACGTTTGGAAAAACTTAAATGAGTTCGATAAAGCTGTTGCTTGTTACAAAAAATCTATCGAGGTTGATCCTAAGTACTACTTTGGAACATTTGCAATTGGAGCAGCTTATTATGACAGAGCAGTTGAAATTCAAACTAAAGCAGCAGAAGAGACTGACGATGCTAAATATGAATTGATGGTTAAAGATCTAGAAAAACATCTAGAGATGGCAATCCAACCTTTCGAGCAATGTTACGACACTGCTACTGATAATGAAGTTAAGTCTGTTGTTGCTGAATATTTGAAGAACATCTACTTCCGTTTCCGTGAGAAAAACGAAACATTCAAAGCAGGTTACGAAAAATACAGTGCAATTGTTGAAAAGAAATAATTTTCACAAATAACATAATAAAAGGGCTGACTGTTTTAGTCGCCCTTTTTTTTATATTTATCAGAATTCTATTCTATTCTATTCTAATGCTAATTCTAATAAGTTTTATAAGTTATTCTACATAATTATTTGTAGAAATAACTTCATAATACATCATAATACATCACAATACATCACAATACATCACAATACATCACAATACATCACAATACATCACAAATCTATTATATACAGAAAATAATCTCTATAAGACTATGCTTAAATATTGAGTAATTAAATAGTATCTGTTAGCTTCTTGACGAGTTTGAAATTGGATAAAAACTCTCTGGCAAAAACACGAATAACAGTATAAGCAGGGATGGCTACAAGCATACCAAGTATACCAGCAATGCTGCCTGCAATGAGAATTACAATAAAAATTTCAAGAGGATGAGCTCTTACACTATTAGAGTATATATAAGGTTGAAATACAAATACATCGATTAAGTGAGTTATTGTAAAAATAAGCGCGACTGTTACGATAAATCCTCCAATAGACGGGTCTCCAGTTCCATGCCCTACTAAAGACATCAATACCCCAAACAATCCTCCAGTTAGAGGTCCAATATAAGGTATGACATTCAAGACCCCAGCAAAAAAAGCTAATACAAAAGCTAATGAAAAGTCAATACCTGCAATTAGGTACAAACCAAATCCATTCAGAAGTGTAATTGCAATTGTTTCGATACTGATACCAATGAAGTATCTTACTAGTAATTTATTGATTGAATCAAGAGCTCTAGTTATATTTGGTTCATACTTATCGGGGAAAAGTGCTATTACCATTTCATTAAACATGTTTTGCTCTTTAATAAAAAAGAATGTAATGAAAGTAACAACAAATAAACCAACACCAAAATCAATTACGAAGTTCGTTACCGAAGTAAATAAGTTGGTAATGAAAGAACCACTGATTAAAGTTTGAGCTTGACTTAAAAGAGCATCTTCAATACGATAGTTTTGATCCATAGATGGAAACCAAGTGTGAATTGTCTTGTTTATATCTGCCAAAGGTTCAGAAATTCTTTGGCTGACACTATTAAAATCTAATGTTTGTATACTTGACAACAGATTCCCAACAAGAGGGGCTACAAAAAGAAATATACTGCTAAAAAGAACAAGTATGATCAAAATTGTTAAAAATGCAGCAATATTTTTCGGCATATAAATCCTTCCAAATTTATATTTAGTGAAGGTGTTCATCAATGGTTTACCTATCAAAGATAATACAGCTGAAATAAGAATATACAACAAAATATTGCTAAAATACCAAGCTAAAAAACAGATTACCAAACCAATAGAGATTGCTATAATATATCGTGCAAGTTGGTTCATAGAAGTTAGTTTGTTTTCCCAAAAGTAAGAAAATTTATTAAGTTTGTAAGACAATAGATTAATAATAACAAACAATAAATTTTAAACAACTAATGAAAAAACTATTTACGATTTTTCTTGCATTTATTTTAACAACTGGAGTCACAATTGCAGATGAAGGTATGTGGCTACCTTTTTTAATTAAAAACAAAATTGTAACGATGCAGAAAATGGGTCTTAAGTTATCTGCTGATCAAATTTATAGCGTAAATCAAACCTGTTTAAAAGATGCGATTGTACACTTTGGAGGTGGTTGTACTGGTGAATTGATTTCAGATAAAGGGCTTCTAATTACCAATCATCACTGTGGTTTTTCACAAATTCAATCCCACAGTTCTGTAGAACACGACTATTTAAGAGATGGTTTCTGGGCAAAGACTTTAGAAGAAGAGCTACCAAACAAAGATTTATCAGTTAAGTTTTTATTGAAAATGGAAGATGTAACTGAATCTGTTTTAATAGGAACACAAGGAATAAAAGAGGAATCCGAAAGAGACGCAATTATTAAAAGAAACATAAAAGCTCTTACCGACAAAGCAATTACAGGAAATGGAATTCAGGCAAAAATTGAATCAATTTATTATGGTAATCAATACATTTTGTATTTATATGAAGTTTTTACAGATGTGCGCCTAGTTGGAGCACCTCCATCTTCAATTGGAAAGTTTGGTGGCGATACTGATAATTGGATGTGGCCTAGACATACTGGCGACTTCAGTATCTTTAGAATTTACGCAAATAAAGACAATAAGCCAGCCTCATATTCAAAAGATAATGTACCATATATACCTAAGAAATTCTTCACTATCTCTGCAAAAGGTGTGAAAGAAAATGATTTTACATTTGTTTATGGTTATCCTGGAAGAACTCAACAATATATAGTTTCTGAAGCAGTAAAATATATCACAGACATCTCTAACCCTCATAAAATAAATTTAAGAACAATACGACTTAACATTCAGAACGAAGAGATGAATAAGAGCCAAGCGATAAGAATTAAATATGCAGCAAAGAATGCAAGTGTTGCGAATGCATGGAAAAAATGGCAAGGCGAAAGAGGTGGATTAATAAGACTAAAAACTGTTGAGAAGAAAAAGAGTTATGAATTAAAGTTTAATGAATGGGCCAAAAATAGACCTGAGTATAATTCTGTTATTGAAAAATTAATAGCTACATACAAGGAAATTGAGCCATACTCATTTGCAAATGATTATTTTACAGAGGCTGTTAACGCTAATGAATCATTCAAATTTGCTGGAAGTGTAAATAGTGAGTTAGTTAAAATGGCTGCGAAAACTCATGATCAAAAGTTGGAATCGTTGAAATCATTGTTTGCTGATTATTTTAAAGACTACTATAATGTTATTGATAAAAAGACATTTATAGCATTGATGAACGAATATAATAAAAATATCTCCGATAATTTTAAACCAGAATATTATTTAGAACTATTAGAGATCTATAAAAGTACTGAGGCATTAGCAGACTATCTATTCGACACCTCTATGTTTACAGATGAATCAAAAGCTCTAACAACTCTAAATTACGAAAATTTTGAAGTATTATTATCATCAGATCCATTTACAAAACTTTTCAAAGCCTTTGCCGAGAGTAATGCAAAAAAAATTAAACCATTTTTAGATAAAAAGAATGGAGAAATTGCAATTTTGTATAGAACTTATATGAAAGGTTTG
Source organism: Bacteroidales bacterium (assembly GCA_041441455.1). Classification (GTDB taxonomy): domain Bacteria; phylum Bacteroidota; class Bacteroidia; order Bacteroidales; family UBA932; genus JAFIHK01. Next base: position 30,528 of record JASDTB010000096.1, on the reverse strand, counting down.
TTAGAATTTGACAAAATGAGATCGTTTTATCCAGATGCTAATTCGACCCTTAGGATAACTTATGGTAAGGTACGTGGTTATAGCCCTCGTGACGCTGTAGATTATAAGTATTATACAACTTTAGATGGTATTATGGAGAAAGATAATCCAGATATTTATGATTATAATATTCCACAGAAACTTAGAGATTTGTATAACGCAAAAGATTATGGTATTTGGGCTGTAAATGGTACAATTCCTGTATGTTTTGTAGCAACAAATCATACTTCAGGCGGTAATTCTGGAAGTCCGGTAATTGATTCTAATGGATATTTGGTTGGGTTAAATTTTGATAGAGCCTGGGAAGGGACAATGAGCGATATAGAGTTTGATCCCAAAGTATGTCGTAATATAACACTGGATATTCGCTATGTTCTATTTATTTTAGATAAATTGGCTGGAGCAGACAATATTCTGAAGGAGATTAAAATTGTTCGATAAGATATAACTATAGGAAATGAAAAAGAGGCTGTCAAATTTTTGACAGCCTCTTTGAATTTTATACTATTAAGAGATTATTCTTCTCTTGCCGGGCGATCATTAGCTACAGCAACATTAATAGTACGACCCATGTGCTCAGATCCGTTGAGAGCTGCTATTGCAGCGTTGCCCTCAGCATCATTCGGCATTTCAACAAAACCGTATCCTTTCGAACGACGGGTGTCACGGTTGATAATAATTCTGGCAGAAGCTACTTCTCCATAAGGTGTGAAAAGTTCGGCTAAATCTTCCTTTTTAGCGCGGAAACTTAAACTTGAAACAAAAATGTTCATGGAACAGTTAAATAAAAAGTAAGTAAATGTTTAATTTATACCTTACAAAGATAATTAAAAATAAGAAAAAACCAAATTTTTCTTAAAAATTGTTACTCTCCGTAGCTAGATCCGTCAAAACAGTGAGTACAGATTTTCTCCTTTGGAAGTCCTATGGATTTAACAATTGTATCAATGCTATTGAACTTTAAACTAGCAAGTTTCAGCTCTTCTTTGATGTATTTTACCATGCTTGCATATTCAGGTGAATTTGCTTGAACATATTTTCCAAGATTTTTATCGTGAGAGCCCTCTTTTTCTTGTATATATCTTCTGGTAATCAGTTCTAGAGGAGATTTAGACGCAGAAAAATTTAAAAATGAACAAGGGTATACTAAAGGTGGGCAACTGATACGAATATGGACCTCTTTTGCTCCATAACCATAAAGAACTTCAACATTGTCTCTTAGCTGTGTTCCCCTTACAATAGAGTCATCGCAAAAGGCAATTCTCTTTTCTCTCAAAAGGCTTTTATTTGGGATAAGCTTCATCTTTGCAACTAGATCTCTAATCGATTGATCAGCTGGCATAAAGCTTCTAGGCCATGTTGGTGTATATTTTACTACAGCACATCTGTATGGAATTCTTTTTCCATGAGCAAATCCGATTGCCATACCTGTTCCTGAATCAGGAATTGCAGACGATACATCAAGTTCTGTTTCATCATTTTGTCCCATCTCATATCCAATTCCATAACGAACATCATCTACATTGATTTTTTCATATGTGCTTGTTGGATATCCATAGTAAATCCATAAAAAAGAACATATTTGCATCTTCTCTTCGGGTTTGCACAATTGCTCATATCCATCAGCCGTAATTTTAACAATCTCACCTGGCCCAATATAATACTCCTCTTCATACTCTAGATTTGCAAAACTGCAAGTCTCAGAAGCAATTGCATATGCGCCCTCTTTTTTTCCAATCACAAGAGGTGTTCTACCGTATTTATCTCTAGCAGCAATAATTCCATCTTCAGTCAAAATCATCAAAGTACACGATCCTTTTATGCTGTTTTGAAAAATTTTAATACCCTCTGTAAATGTTTTTCCCTCAGAAATAAGAAGTGCAGCAAGCTCAGTTGGATTCGTTTGTCCCGAGCTTAATTCGGTGAAAGTTCTCCCTTTTGCAATTAATTCATTTTCTAATTGAGAAATGTTGTTAATCTTTCCAACAGTTGTTAGAGCATATTTGCCAAGATGTGAATTAATAATAATTGGTTGAGGATCAGTGTCACTAATCACTCCTAATCCAGAATTACCATCAAATTTAGGAAGATCTAACTCAAATTTTGATCTAAAGTAAGAGTTCTCAAGATTGTGAATAGATCTAGAAAAGGATTTGTTTTGATTGAATGTTACCATTCCGCCTCTACGAGTTCCAAGGTGAGAATGATAATCTGTTCCATAAAAAAGATCGGTGATACACCGTTTTTTGGAGATTACTCCGAAAAGTCCGCCCATATTATATATTAGTTAATTTTAAGACGGACACAAATGTATACAAATTTAGATTTATCTTTGTATTAAATTAATTAACAATTGTTGATGGAAAACGCTATTCTTCTGATTATTCACGTCTTATTTGTTGTAGGAATTTTTGTTACAATAAAGTTAAGCAATCATAATAAACAAAATACATATCAAATTCTTTCAGTTAACTATCTCATTGCTACAGTGATTAGCTATTTTGAGTGTAAATCTTCGGTAATTGATACAATTTATCATGCAAGCTGGCTTGTATCATTTTCTGGAATTATTATTGGTTCGTTTTTCATCTTAAACTTCCTGCTTATGTTTGCATCTACTCAAAAAGTAGGAATTGGTATTACAACAGTTCTAAATAAAACATCTCTAATAATACCCGTTATCATAGGCTATTTTTTTCTTGGGCAGACTAACTCTGCCTTGAATAAACTAATTGGTGTTGCGATCTGTATTTTTGCTTTTTATTTTATCTTTTATTCAAAATCAAATAATACTAATAAAAGCATTAGTATTGCAGCTTTACTCTTGCCAATTTCTGTATTTTTTGCATCTGGATTCACCGATACATCGATGGAAGTGGTAAATAAATTCGTACTCTCTGGTCAAAATCAGAAATCTGTATTCCTATTACTAATCTTTGGCACTGCATTTTTCCTGAGTGTTATTTTAGTGATAACTGATGCATTGAAAGGATCTAAGTTTAAATTATCTGTTCTGCTTTATGGCTCAGCTTTAGGCTCCTTTAACTATATGGGATCAAAAATGTTATTGATTAACGTTGAAAGAATGGGCGGCTCTATCGTATTTCCTGTCCTAAATGCATCGGTCGTAATTCTTACAACTATAGTTGGATATCTCTTTTTTAAAGAGACTTTCACTAAACGTCAATGGACAGGAATCGCATTGGCTGTTGCATCTGTTGCAGTTATAGCGAGCACGCTAGCAAACTAAATACTCCTCCAGCTAAACCATAATATCTATATACTCTATTTTCTAGAAAAAATAGACAGAAAATCACAATCATAATAGAGAGTGATTGTCCGAGATTTACTCCGATTTTAACTGACGCATAAGGTAACGATGAGATGTTTTCAGTTACCCATAAAAGTATTTCAATTAGAGTTTCGTTTAATTTTATAGCAACAGACATGAGTGTGTCATTAACCATAAACATTGGAGTAAACACTGCTATGAACACAATTATTGCCGTTAATGGAATTGTAATGAGATTACTAATTAGAAAATAAGTTGGAAACTGTTTAAATACGAGCGATGTTATTGCGAAAGTTCCAATTTGACAAGCTATTGTAATGCTTATTGAACTCCATATGTAATTTATGAGTCTGTTTTTCACAGATAACATTTGCTTAAAATATGGAAAAATAAATATGATTGAAAGGACAGATAAATAAGATAGAATAAAACCAAGATCAACCGACGAGAGTGGGTCGAATATTAATGTTATAAAAGCGCAAATTATAAGATTATTGAATGTATTGCAATCTCTTGCACTCTCTTTGATAATTGTAAATAAAATAATCATAATCGCCGATCTAATAACAGAAGGAGTCATTCCTGTCAAAAAGGTGTAGTAAACAATTACAATGCAAATTATTAATGCCTTAATCACTCTTGACAATTTATAATTTCCAAGTGGAATTAATAACCAAGTTATCGCTGTGAAGATATAACCAACATGCAATCCACTTACTGCCAATAAGTGCATAATTCCACAATTCGCAAAGTTTTTTCTAACTTCTTTGTCGAGCAGACTTTTATCTCCGAAGATTAAGGCAAGATAAACTCCAAAATTAACTCCGTTGGAAAACGAGTTTTGTAGTAGATCTAAATGCGTGGATTTTAGTAAATAAGCTTTATTGAATAGATTGTCATTTTTGTGAGGTTTGACAAATAACTCATTACTTTTACAGTACAAAAATCCACTGTTTATGTAGCATCTCTTAATAAATAGAGTATCTAAAGGGTCGAATAAAGATTTTTGCGAATCAGTTTTTATACTGACATACTTGATTCCCCAATGATTATCTTGAATTTTAAATCGTATTTTACCTTCTAATGGGTATCCTTTTTGAGTTGGGATGATATAAATCGCCTGTTTTTTGCTATATTCGCGCTCAATTTTTGTTAAAAGGGAGTCGTTTTCATTGTATACAGACATCGTTAACAATCCCGTGGAAAAACTAGTAATCAAATAGATTATAAGCGATGTTTTTCTTATATTTGTAAAGAAGGTGTATCCGAAATAGTAAATGAGAAGTGATATTAATAAAGCCGGCATTGTTAAAAGCAATATCCGGTCTGTTTTTATTTTTAAAAAGTACTCAAGTAAAATTCCAACAACCAATGATAATACATAGGGCCATAGTTGTGATTTATGCAATATGCGACAATGATTACTTTCAATCTCTCTCCTCATACCTACCTTGCAATAATTATTAACAGAAAGTGTAAATTTATTATAAAATTTCAAAACAACAGCATATTTTTCGTACATTTGTAAACTTTTTTAACTCTTTTATAGCAAATCTTTAATTTTAATTATTTATGATCGTTTTAGTATTGAATTGCGGGAGCTCTTCCCTAAAGTATCAGGTTCTGGATATGAGAACAGAATCGGATTTCACTCTTCTAGCCAAAGGAATTGTAGAAAGAATAGGCCTTGAGACAGGAGTCTTATCGCACAGAGTAGAGGGCAGACCAAAATTTGAAACAGAGAAGCCTATTCCAAATCATACAGAAGGGATAAAAATGGTTCTCGAAATTCTTACTGACAAGGATAATGGTGTCCTAAAAAGCTTGTCAGAAATTGAGGCAGTAGGTCACAGAGTTGCTCATGGTGGTGAATACTTTACTGCAAGTAAACTTATTGACAAAGATGTAGTAGCAGGAATTGAAAAATGCTGTGAATTAGCACCTTTGCATAACCCAGCTAACTTGCTTGGTATTAATGCAATCTTTACATTACTCCCATCAGTACCTCAAGTTGCGGTGTTTGATACATCTTTCCACCAAACTATGCCTGAACATGCTTTCATGTATGCACTTCCTTACGAATATTATACAACTTATAAAATTCGTAGATATGGATTCCATGGTACAAGTCACAAATTTGTAGCAAAAAAAGCATGTGATCTTGCTGGATTAGACTTTAATAAAGCAAAAGTTGTTACATGCCATTTAGGAAATGGTGGATCTATTACAGCTGTATGTAATGGAAAATCAGTTGATACATCAATGGGATTTACTCCACTAGAGGGAGTTGTTATGGGAACAAGATGTGGAGACATTGATGCAGGAATCGTAACATTTATTCAAGAAAAAGAGGGTCTTGATGCAGCGGGAATTAACTCTGTTTTAAATAAAAAGAGTGGATTCCTTGGCATTTACGGTAAGTCTTCTGACGCTAGAGATATCGAAGATGCATCAGCTAAAGGCGACCACAGAGCACAACTAGCATTAGATATGCTATATTACAGAGTTCTAAAATACATTGGAGCATATGCTGCTGCAATGAATGGCCTTGATTTAGTAGTGTTTACTGGAGGAATTGGCGAGAATGATCCTATAATCAGAGAGAGAGTAGGTAATAACCTATCATACTTAGGAATGGATTTTAATCCAGATGCTAATAAAGGAGTCAGAGGTAAAGATGTTATCTTAACTAAACCTGGGTCAAAAGTAATTATGGCAACAGTTACAACCAATGAAGAGCTTGTAATTGCAAGAGACACAATGAATCTAGCTAAATAATAAAAAATAAACGATAGATATATGATTACAAGTTTCGAACAAATTTTTGAAAAATTAAGATCAAAACCAAGAAAAAGACTTGTTGCAGCATGGGCTGTAGATGACCACACAATTAACGCTGCTAAGTTAGCTGTAGAGGCTGGGATTGTTGACGCAACTCTAGTAGGAGACGAAAGGATGATTCGCCAAGTGTGTGCACAAGAGAACATCGATCCTTCAATCTTCAGAATTGTTCCAAATGATGACGAGCTTCGTTCAGTTTCAATGGCTGTAGATCTCATTAACGCAGGTGAAGGTGATATTTTAATGAAAGGTCTATGTAGTACAGACAAGTACATGAGAGCAATTTTGAATAAAGAGAAAGGTTTATTGCCTCCAAAGGCTGTTTTAAGCCACGTAACTGTTCTCTCTAATCCTCAATATCACAAGCTTCTTGTAATAGGAGATATCGCAGTTATTCCTGCACCAGATTTGAATCAAAAAATTGCAATCACAAACTACCTAGTTCGTACAGCTCAAGCTATTGGAATCGCAAAACCTAAAGTTGCAATTATAACAGCAACAGAGCAAATGCTTCCGGGTATGCCTGCATGTGTAGATGCTGCGATTATCTCAAAGATGGCTGATAGAGGTCAGATTTCTGGTTGTATTGTTGATGGACCACTTGCATTAGACGTTGCTTTATCATCAGAGGCAGCTGCTGTTAAAAAATTAGTTAGCCCAGTTGTTGGTGATGCAGATTGTCTTGTTTTCCCTAATCTTGAATCAGCAAATGTTTTCTATAAAACAAATACTCAGTTGTGCTTAGATACAAGACAAGCAGCTATTGTAGCAGGTGCAAAAGCACCATGCGTTTTATCTAGCAGAGCAGACAGTATTGATACAAAATTAAACTCAATCGCCTTAGCGGCATTAACAGCAAAATAAAGAATTATGAGCCTTATTTTAACCATAAATCCAGGTTCGACATCGACAAAGATTGCGGTGTTTGACGACAGGAAGCTTGTAATTTCAAAGAGCTTGCAGCATCCAAATGATGAAATTGCAAAATTCGAAAAAATTGCAGACCAGTATGAGTTCCGAAAAGAGGCCATTGTTAATTTCTTAAAAGAAAATAATATCGATCTTAAAAGCCTTGCAGTTATTGTTGGAAGAGGAGGACTTCTAAAGCCAATTAAATCTGGTGTTTACGAAGTAAATGATGCAATGAAAAAAGACTTGCTTGAATCTAAGAGGGGAGAGCATGCGAGCAACTTAGGAGGGCTTATTGCGTCAAATCTAGCAGCAGAAGCTGGATGCAAAGCATACATAGCTGATCCAGTTGTTGTTGACGAAATGGACGACATTGCAAGAGTTAGTGGTCATCCACTATTCGAAAGAAGATCCATTTTCCATGCATTAAACCAAAAGGCTATTGCTAAGATGCACGCTGCAAAGCAAAACAAGAAATATGAAGAGTTGAACCTAGTTGTTGCTCACTTAGGTGGAGGAGTATCTGTTGGTGCGCATAGACAAGGTGCTGTAGTTGATGTAAATAATGCACTTGATGGCGAAGGTCCTTTCTCTCCTGAGAGAGCTGGAACTTTACCCGCAATGGCTCTTGCTCAACTTTGTTTCTCTGGAGAGTATACATTAGCTCAAGTGAAGAAAATGATCTTGGGAGAAGGTGGTTTAGTTGCACATCTTGGCACTAACTCTTTCCATGATGTTGAGAATAAAGTAAAAGAGGGTGACGAGAAATTTAAGAAAATTTCTGATGCATTTGCTTATAATTTAGCTAAAGCAATTGGTGCAATGTCTGTAGTTCTTAAAGGCAAAGTAGATGGTATATTAATTACTGGAGGTATTGCCTATAATAAGGAGTTGATGGATATTGTAGAAGAGTATGTTAAATCAATTGCTCCTGTGTTTATTTATCCAGGTGAGGATGAGATGGCTGCTCTTGCAATGAATGGCTTAGCTGTAATTTCTGGTCAAGAGCAACCAAAGATTTACGAATAGTCTCATAAATTCTTGAATTGTTTTTAATTCATTAAAAGCATATAAATAGAGGCTGACAATACTAAATTGTCAGCCTCTATTATTTTATGATTAGATGTTATATCTGTTTTTATTATAGTTTTACATAGTATTTCAGACTGTCAGGTTTCGCGTCTCCATGAAGGATATTTATTAAATCTTCAAGTATTTCGTCTGGTTCAACAACTCCTGTCTCCCAAAAATCACTTCCTCCTCCTGGTGTTTTTCGTTTATTATTATTGAATACTTTATTTTGTTTAAGAGATGGAATTGATTTAAAAAGTGGGTTTGAATCTTCCAACTCTTTTAGTGTTGAAAAACTATTTGGGTTCAACCAAAAGTCTGCCTCCATTGCAATTTTAAATACTTGCTCGGTATTACTAGGATATGATCTGCTTTCATTAGGCCTTGCTCCTGCAACTACTCCTCCCGCATCATTAATAAGCACACTTATATAATTTTCTTCTCCAGGTACATACCAAACCTCTTTCCATGGAGCATTTAATAATACTAAAGGTTTAACCTTAAATTCCGCAGCCTTTGCTTTGATTTTTTCGTATTTATCTCGTCTGGCCTCGTATAATGAGTCTGCCTTTTGTCTGCATCTGAAAAGCTCTCCAAACAATTTAAGATACTCTAATTTTCCTAATGGATGCTCTTCAAGATAGTCTCCAAGCACCATTACTTTTATTCCATATTGTCGCAAACGATCTATGTATAAATTGTTTTCTCCATTGATACCATATGTAAAAACAATATCTGGTTTTAAAGAAATTAGTTTTTCATAATTTAATGAGCCTTCATATCCAATATCGGAAATTTCACCAGAGGCAACTCTATTTCTAATCAATGAATCAGAAATATATTCTCCACCAGATATACCAACAACAGACTCTCTTTCTCCTAGAGCTATTATGTATGCTAAATGACTTGTTGACATGCAAACAACTCTTTTAAGAGGTTGGTTAAAAGAGTATTCAGTTGTTTTTTTGTTCTCTTCAGACCAACTCTCTGTAACTTCGATTATTGAAGTATCTCCAGAGTGTTTAATATTGAAATAACTTGCATATTCACAGCTATTTAATTTGTTTGTATCTGAAGTCTGTGAATTGCAGGAAATTGTGAAAATTGCAACCAAGGCAAATAAAACGAATCTTTTTTGCATAATCATATTTTATGAAGCAAATCTACTAATTTTTAACTTACTTTGCAGAATGAAGAGTTATGATGTTGTAATAGCAGGGGCTGGTGCCGCTGGATTAATTGCTGCGGCACAAGCTGCTAAGTTAGGTGTCTCAGTTCTATTAATTGAAAAGAAGGAGAGGTGTGGGAGAAAAATCAGAATCACAGGTAAAGGCCGCTGTAATATTACAAATACTAAACCTTGGCAAGAATTTTCTAAACACATTCATCCAAAAGCTAATTTTTTCAAATCAGCATTTTATTTTTTTTCAAATACATCAACAATTGATTTTTTTAATCAGATTGGAGTTTCGACAGTTATAGAAAGAGGAGATCGTGTATTCCCAGAAAGTGGGAGAGCGCAGGATGTTGTTGAAAAGCTCACGGAGCATATTTTTAAATTAGGAGTTGATGTTATTTATAATACAGAAATTCAAGATGTTATTGTTAAAGACGCAACGGTTTATTCAGTAATTGTTGGTGACATCAAAGGAGTTGAAAGAGAAATATTATGCAAATCTTTAATTGTAGCTACGGGGGGATTATCATATCCATTAACAGGCTCTACGGGAGATGGATATAATATAGCTGAAAAACTAGGACACACCATTGTAACCCCTTTGCCTTCTCTCACAGCACTTATGCCAAAAAACTATGACCAAGAGCTAAAGGGCCTAAATTTGAAAAACATTACAGCTTCATTATATGTGGTTAATGATTTAGTTCAAAGCGAATTAGGGGAGTGTGAATTTACAGACAATGGATTTGAAGGAGCACTGGGTTTCCGTTTAAGTAGAAAAGCTGTAAAGGCACTTGTAAATAACAACAAAGTATTTGTCGATTTAGACCTTAAGCCAGGAGTTACTCATGACCAATTAATTTCGAGGATCAATAAAGAGATCAAAGAAAAGGGTTCTATGAAGATTTATGATGTATTTGCAATGATTTTTCCTAGACAATTGATTGCTCCATTTGCTGCAATGAATTCATTTGACTTAATGAAAAGAGTCACTGAACATGATGATTATTCCATTAAAAGAATCGTATCTGCCTCAAAAAAGTGGAGACTAGAAATAATCGATTATACTGGTTTTGAAAGATGTGTAATTACAGCGGGAGGCGTTTCGACAGATGAAATTATATCTAAATCACTTGTCTCAAGAATTATTAATAATCTCTATTTTGCTGGAGAAGTTATTGATCTAGATGCTGATACAGGAGGTTATAACTTGCAAATTGCATTTTCAACAGGCGCACTTGCAGGTTATTCTGCAGCTCAAAGAATATTAAAAGATAGGTAAAAGTCTTTCTGAGAAACTCTTAATTCAATTTGGGAGTTGTTGCTAATCTCTAATTTATCTATATTCAGTTCTATAGCTATATAGTCTCCTGTTTTAATAGAACAATATTTTGAGATGTTTTCGATTGATTGATCAACAGTAGATGTTAATCCTTCTAAAAAGTGTTTATTTATCTCTATTTGGGATTGCACTACTCCATCTACAAGTACTTCTAGAATATTCTGTTGTTCCAAATCCTCTTTTTTAAATGATTCATTGGAAGTTACAAATGTTTTATCAAAAGCTAACTCTTTAAAAATTGATCTATTAGTCTCTTCAGTCCCACTAAATTTAGGGTAAATAATTATACTAGGGGTAAAAGTTTCGTAAACTCGATTAGCAAATTTTTTATTTATAAACTTTGCTGACCTGATGCTTTTAAATGCTACACAAACAGAAAGTTGTATTATTTGCGCATCATCAGGCCTGTAAAAATCGAAGCTCTCTTTTACAAGAGAGCTGTCGGGTTTTAGATAAAAGTCACTATTTGTTGTGTTTGTAACAAATATATTCATTAAATGAGAGAATATTTTAGCTTTAACTCTGTTAGTACTTTCTTTGTATCTAATGTGAAATCGCCATTCATCATCCATGCATAATAGCTTGGGTCAGACTTTAAAACGATCTCTACACTTTTTCCTTTGTGTTTGCCGAAATTGAATATTGGAACATCTTTTTCGTCCAGAATAATTCTTCCTGCGTAGTCAAGATTCTTATTTTTTGTAGAAAACTCAGCTAAAAAGGCAACATCGTTTTTAAGTTCCTCATATTTGTCAAGCTGAGACATTAATATTTCATATGTAGCTAATGTATCGGCCTCTGCAGAGTGAGCATTTTTCAACTCTTTATTGCAGTAGAACTTGTATGCAGCACTCAATGTTCTTTGTTCCATTTTATGGAATATATTTTGGACATCTACTAATTTTCTTTTACGAAAATCAAACTCAACGCCTGCTCTTAAGAACTCTTCGGCAAGAAGCGGAATGTCAAATTTTGTAGAGTTATATCCTGCAAAATCACATCCTGCCATCCAAATTGAAAGACTCTTAGCAATCTCTTTAAAAGTTGGACAATCAGCTACATCTGCATTTGAAATGCCATGTACTTTAAACGCCTCTTCCGATATTGGAATTGTAGGATTAATTCTTCTAGTCTTGATCTCTTGGTCCCCATTTGGGTGTACCTTCACAGCAGAAATCTCAACAATTCTGTCTGTAGCAACATTTAGCCCAGTGCTCTCGATATCAAAAAAGAGCATAGGGTTTTTAAGGTTTAGTAACATGATAACAGTTGTGAATTATGCACTTACCATCATTGGCATGATAAGGGCCAGAATCTCTTCATTTGGATCAGTCTGTCCTGCTGGTACAATCAATGCCGCTCTTGTTGGATCTGATAATTCCATGCAAATTTCATTATATGGTAAATTACTCAAGATCTCAATTAAGAATGTAGATTTAAAACCAATCTCCATATTGTCACCTTCGTATTGGCAAACAAGTCTTTCATTTGCTGAAATTGAAAAATCTAAATCCTGAGCAGAGATAACTAATTGATTGTATGTGAGTTTTAACTTAACCTGACTGCTAGCTTGATTTGAGCACACAGCCACTCTTCTAGTAGAGTTAAGAAGATCTTGTCTATTAATTAAAAGTTTGTTAGTGTTATTTTTTGGTATTACCGATTTGTATGCAGGATAATTTCCTTCAACAAGTCTGCAAACTAAAACAAATGAATCAAATTCAAAATACGCATTTTTACTGTCGAATTTTACATTAACTGGCTCATCTACCTTTGCAAGAATATTTTTTAAAATTGCTGCAGGTTTCTTTGGCAGAATAAAAGATGACTTATTGTCAGATTTAATGTCATGACGAGTGTAGCAAACAAGCTTATGGGCATCTGATGCTACCATTGTTGAATTTTCAGTGTCAATATCAAAGAAAACTCCATTCATTACAGGTCTTAACTCCTCTTCGGCTGTTGCATAAAGAGTTCTGTTAATTCCTTCTAAAAGTGTAGTACTTTGTACTGTCATCTTGGTCTGAATGTCTGATAATTCTTGAATAGCAGGATAATCATCAGCTGGTGTATATGGAAGTTGGGAATTACCACTAGCCCATGTTATTTCAATAATTGAACTGTTTTCTACTGTTTTGAATTCCAATGGTATGTCTGCAAATTCTTTTAGAGAATCAACCAATAATTTTGCAGGAATAGTTATCTCGCCCTCTTCCGAAACATTCTCAATAGCCAAACTTGTTTTGAGAGTAGTCTCCAGATCAGATGCAGTGATAGTCAAATTTCCGTCTTTTAGGATAAATAAGAAATTATCCAAGATTGGAAGTGTGTTTTTAGAAGAAATTACCTTTGAAACTGACAACAGTCTTGCTAAAAGTTCTGTACTTGAAACTACGAATTTCATAAATGTGTATATTTTTTACAAAGATAAAAAAAATACGTTATGGCATATAATTTGATTTTTCGAAATCGATAAAAATAATTTATAAAGTTATGAAAAGGACATATTTAATTGTACTTATTACTGTTTTAGTGAGTGCTGCGACAGCTTACACTGTTGGTAAACTGTCTAATTCTGCCTCTACAAAGTATTTTTCTGATTCGGAAACTACTCCAATCCAGAGAGTTTCGTTTGATTCTCAATCTTATCCCGACTTTACCTATGCTGCAGAAAATGCGGTTAAAGCTGTTGTGCATGTTAAGGTTGTGAAGAGAGGAGTCGAAAATTCCTATTCTCTTTTTGATTTCTTTTTTGGATATGGAGGAGCCCCAAATAATATACCTAGAGAGCAAATTGGGGCAGGATCGGGAGTTATTATTACAAGTGATGGTTATATCATTACAAATAATCACGTTATAGATGGTGCTGACGAAATAAAAGTAACACTTGATAATAATAAATCATACAAAGCAAAATTGATTGGTTCCGATGAGGCAACTGACATTGCTTTGATAAAAGTTGAGGAAAAAAACCTGCCATTTTTGACTTTTGGTAATTCTGACTCATTAAGACTTGGAGAGTGGGTGTTGGCGATTGGAAATCCATATAACTTACGATCTACTGTAACTGCAGGAATTGTAAGTGCAAAAGCTAGAAGTATGCCTTCGATGGATGGCGAGTTTAAAATAGAGGCATTTATTCAGACTGATGCAGCTGTTAATCCAGGAAATAGCGGTGGCGCATTAGTGAATACAAGAGGTGAACTAGTTGGAATTAATACAGCAATTGCTTCTAGAACTGGTTCGTATACTGGATATTCATTTGCTGTTCCAACAACTATTGCTAAAAAAGTAGTAGAAGATATTATTGATTTCGGGAAAGTACAAAGAGCAATTATGGGAATAACAATGCAGGAGATCGATAGTGAAGTTGCCAAAGAGAACAATTTAAATGATGTTAAGGGGGTACTGATTGCCGAAGTAAGATCTTTAAGTGCTGCAGAGAAAGCTGGAATAAAAGCAGGTGATGTATTATTGTCTGTAAATGGTGTCGCTGTTAATTCAGCACCTGAAGTTCAAGAGCAGATAAGTAAATATAGGCCTAAGGATAAAATTTCTGTGCAAATTTTAAGAAGTGGTAAACAAATTAACCTTCCGGTTGTATTACAGAGCGAGACTAGTGAAGTAGCCGTAATAAATGATGGACAATCGGCAACAGCTATTGTTTTTGGAGCAAAACTCAGAGAGGCACAAAAGACAATTTTAGAAAAATTAGGTTTGAGATTTGGTGTAGAGGTTATGTCTGTAGAGAATGGTAAGTTTTTAACTGCAGGTATAAAAAAAGGCTTTATCATAACTCATATAAACCAAATCCCAGTAAAGAGTGTGCAAGAGGTTAAATCTGTGTTCCAAAAGAGCAGAAGATCGGTTTTAATTGAAGGTGTTTATCCGGATGGTTCTGTTGTGTATTATGGCATGGGTCTCTAGTATTTTGTACCTTGGACTAAAATTCATATCTTTGCCGGATATTAGACATACATGAGACAGCTTAAGATAACCAAATCAATTACAAACAGAGAGAGTGCGTCTCTGGACAAGTATCTACAAGAGATTGGTAGAGAAGAACTGATTACAGTAGAAGATGAAGTAGAATTAGCACAGAGAATAAGAAAAGGAGATCAGGAGGCTCTGGAAAAACTTACCAGGGCCAACCTGAGATTCGTTGTTTCAGTAGCTAAGCAGTATCAAAATCAAGGTCTTAGTCTTCCCGATTTAATTAATGAAGGAAATCTAGGTTTGATTAAAGCTGCAGAAAAGTTCGATGAGACAAGAGGTTTCAAATTTATCTCTTATGCGGTGTGGTGGATACGTCAGTCAATTCTTCAGGCTCTTGCTGAGCAATCCAGAATTGTAAGATTACCTCTCAACCAAGTAGGTTCTCTTAACAAGATAAATAAAGCCTTGTCAAAATTTGAGCAAGAGAATGAAAGAATGCCTTCGCCAGAAGAGTTGGCAGATATTCTAGATATTCCA
This sequence comes from Bacteroidales bacterium, assembly GCA_041441455.1. Lineage (GTDB taxonomy): Bacteria > Bacteroidota > Bacteroidia > Bacteroidales > UBA932 > JAFIHK01. Next base: position 15,384 of record JASDTB010000096.1, on the reverse strand, counting down.
AGAGAAAAAATTGCAGATACATTACGTGTCTCTGGAAGACATGTCTCTGTTGATGCTCCATTTGTCGATGGCGAGGATAATAATCTATTAGACGTTTTGGTGAATAGTGATTCTCCTAATGCTGATAGAGGCTTGGTTAATGAATCCCTTAATAAAGAGATTGAAAGAGCATTATCAACATTGACAGAAAGAGAGAGGGATATTGTAAAGTATTTCTTTGGAATTGGTACAAGCGAAATGACCCTTGAAGAGATTGGAGAGTACTTTGGTTTAACAAGAGAGCGTGTTCGTCAGATTAAAGAGAAGGCTATTAGAAGACTACGCCACAGTGCCAGAAGTAAACTCCTAAAATCTTACTTAGGATAATCTACACTTAAACTCTATAATCAAAAATGAAAAAACTAATTTTAATTATGGCTGCATTTGGTGCCATTATGACATCTTGCGGCGAAAAGAAGCAGGTGGATAATCCTCTTCTTGCCGAATGGGATACACCTTTTCAAATTCCTCCTTTTGAATCAATCAAAACAGAGCATTTTATGCCTGCTTATGTTGAAGCAATGGCGCAACATAAAGCAGAAATTGACTCAATAGTAAATAACCCCGAAGCTCCTACATTTGAAAACACTATCGTTGCATACGATAATTCAGGAGAACTTCTAGATAGAGTATCTGCTGTATTTGGAAGTGTTAGCGGAGTTGCTTCTAGTCCAGAAGTTTTAGCACTTGCAAAGGAACTATCTCCATTAACTAGTAAACACTCTAGTGAAATAGAATTAAACGAAGGTCTGTTTAAAAGAATCAAAGCAGTTTACGAGAAAAGAGACTCTTTGAAACTTGATGCTGAACAAATGCGTCTTCTAACTGAAACTTACAAAGACTTCGTTAGAAACGGAGCCGATTTACCTGCTGATAAAAAAGAGGAGCTAAAGAAAATTGATGAAGAGATATCTGCTCTTCATCTAGCATTTGGTCAGAATTTACTAAAAGAGACTGATGCTTTCAAATTGGTTATTGAAAAAGAAGAGGATTTAAAAGGTCTTTCAGAAAATACAATTGCTGCTGCTGCTAAAAGAGCAGAAAAAGACAGCACTCTTAAAGGTAAATGGGTATTTGGTCTTGACAATCCAAGCGTAATGCCGTTCTTACAACAATCGGAAAATAGAGATCTTAGAAAAAAGATTCTTGAAGCTTATCTTAATCGTTGTAATAATAATAACGAACAAGACAATAAAGAGGTAATTAAAAAACTTCTTGATTTAAGACTAAAGAAAGCTCATTTAATGGGTTATGAGAATTTTGCTCAATTCCAATTAGAGACAAGAATGGCAAAAACTCCAGAAGCAGTTTATGATCTTTTGAACAAGCTTTGGAAGCCTGCTTTAGCTTCAGCTAAGAGAGAGGCTGATGATATGAGAGCAATAATCAAAGAAGAGGGTGGAAACTTCGAACTAGAAGCTGCTGACTGGAGATTCTATTTCGAAAAAGCAATGAATAAGAAATTTGAACTAAACGACAATCTTCTTAGACCATATTTTAAATTGGAAAATGTAAGAGAAGGTATTTTTTATGTTGCAAATCAACTATTTGGAATTACATTTACTCAATTGGAAAATGTTCCACTTCCTCATCCAGAAGCTGTAGCATTTGAATGTAAAGATGCTGATGGATCACATTTAGGAGTATTGTTCTTCGATATGTTTTCTCGTCCAGGTGAAAAGAGAAGCGGTGCATGGTGCAGTGGTTTCCGTTCGCAAAAATATAAAGATGGAGTAAGAGTTGCTCCACTTGTTACAATTGTTGGCAATTTTACTCGCCCAGTAGGGGACAAACCAGCATTATTAAGTATTGATGAAGCTGAGACTATGTTCCACGAATTTGGACATGCTTTAGCTAGTTTGTTGAAAAATGTACATTACCAAGGTGTTGGTGGTTATGTTAGAGACTTTGTAGAACTTCCATCTCAAATTATGGAGCATTGGGCATTTGAACCACAAGTTCTCAAGGTATATGCTAAACACTTCGAAACTGGTGAAGTTATCCCTCAAGAGCTGGTAGATAAAATGATCAAGGCTGGCAAATATGGTCAAGGCTTTGCTACAACAGAATATCTTGCTGCTTCATTACTTGATATGGATTACCATATTATGAAAGAGATACCTGCAAATCTAGATGTTATTGCATTTGAGGCTAAGACTTTAGGTGATAGAGGTTTAATCTCTCAAATACCTCCTAGATATAGAAGTACATATTTCCAACATACTTTTACAGGCGGATATACTGCTGGATACTATTCATATATCTGGGCAGAAGTTTTAGATAGCGATGCTTATCAAGCATTTGTTGAAAAAGGTAACATCTTCGATAAAGAGACAGCAACTAAATTTAGAAAAGAGATTTTAGAAAGAGCTGGACAAGATGATGCTATGAACTTATATGTAAACTTTAGAGGTAAACAACCAGGTATTGATGCCTTGTTAGTTAACAGAGGTTTAAAATAGATTTCAAATCTTAATATTTAGGAAGAGTGCTGCTTTTGTGGCGCTCTTTTTTTATCTTTGCAGCCTTAACATAACAAAAAAAATGTAGCAAATGGAAAGTATCTGGCAATCAATGGGCGATGGCATAGTTAGCTTCAGTAACTGGATCTGGGGTATGCCTCTTTTCTTGTTATTAATTGGAGGTGGTCTGTACTTTCTTATCTATTCTGGATTTGTTCCTTTTAGATACTACATAAGTGCACTAAAATCTTTAAAAGCTAAAGATAATGACGCGCCTGGGCAGATTAGTTCATTTGAAGCTTTGACTAGTGCTATTGCAGCAACTGTTGGAATGGGTAATATATCTGGAGTGGCTGTAGCAATTACAATGGGAGGTCCTGGAGCAATTTTTTGGATGTGGGTAAGTGCGGTAGTTGGTATGGCTACCAAATTTTTTGAGGGTACATTAACAATAATGTATAAAGGAAAAGATTCTGCTGGTGTTCTTCAGGGTGGGCCAATGTATATGATTACTGAGGGTCTTGGTAAAAAGTGGAAACCTATGGCAATTTTCTTTTCGATTTTTGGTCTAATAGGAACTCTTTGCTTAATGCAGGCAAATCAGTTAACAGAGGCAATTACAACCGTCTTTACAACTCCCGCTGGAATTGAAAATACTTTTACACTTAGATTGATTTTAGGTATAATTATCACATTGATTGTATCAGCTGTGGTACTAGGAGGGATTGAAAGAATCTCGAAAGTCTCATCAAGAGTAGTACCAGCTATGGTCGCTATGTATTTTGTTTTGGTTACATATATTGTTCTGACTAATATTCCAGTTATTCCGGATGTATTTGCTTCCATCTTTAGTGGTGCATTTGAATTTAAAGCTGGGCTTGGAGGTTTAGCTGGTTCTGCAATTGTAATTGGAGCCAGACGTGCTGCATTTGTAAATGAAGCTGGAGTGGGTACTGCATCAATGATGCATGGTGCCTCTAAAAATAGTGAACCAGTAAGAGAAGGATTGGTAGCAATGATTGGACCTTCTATCGATTCTGGTTTAGTGTGTACATTAACTGCGCTGGCAGTTTTAATTAATGGGCAATACGAAGTGTCACAAATTCAAGGTATTCAAATGGCTATGAATTCATTTGAAGCATCAATTCCAGGAGTTGGACACTACCTACTAATGTTTATTGTTCTATTCTTTGCCTTTTCAACAATGTTTTCATATTCATATTACGGAGTAAAGTGTACAAACTTTTTGTTTGGTGCTAAATATGCAAGCTACTATAACTACTTCTTTTTAGTCATGTTGATTGTTGGCTCTGTTATTTCTTTAGATGCGGTTGTAGGAATAATTGATAGTGCATATGCGCTGATGGCGATTCCTACAATGATAACATTATTACTTTTATCTCCTAAAGTTAAAAAGGAGATGAACATTTACTTTCAAAAACATAGAAAATAATGAATCCAGAATTATTTATTTTAAACCAGGTACAAGCAGCTGCTAATTCACTTTATAATGTAGAATTGGAATCTTCGCTTATTCAGATTCAAGCAACAAGAAAGGAGTTTGAAGGCGATTTTACAGCAGTCATGTTTCCTCTTTTGAAGATTTCTAAAAAGTCTCCAGAACAAACTGGAACCGAAATAGGAGAATATATTTCAAAATCATGTAAAGAGATTGAATCATTTAATGTAGTTAAAGGTTTTTTAAATCTGAAACTCTCATCTGAATATTGGCTTAAATGCTTTTCTGAGATTGATTTGAATCCAAACTTTGGTCAAGGATCACCAACAGGAAAGACTATTATGGTTGAGTATTCATCTCCAAATACAAATAAACCATTACACTTAGGTCACATTCGAAATAATCTTTTAGGCTGGTCTGTTGCAAAACTATTGCAAACATATGGACACAATGTTATCAAAGTGAATCTTGTAAACGATAGGGGGATTCATATCTGCAAATCGATGTTGGCATGGTTAAAATCTGGAAATGGAGAGACTCCTGAAACGTCAGGCATTAAAGGTGACCATTTAGTAGGTAAATACTATGTTGCATTTAATGATATGCTTAAAAAAGAGATTGATGCATTGAAGGCGCAAGGAATGGAGGACGATGAGGCTGAGAAAAGTGCAACGATCTTAAAAGAGGCTCAAGAGATGCTTGTTAAATGGGAGCAAGGCGACCAAGAGACTGTTGCTTTGTGGAAGAAGATGAACTCTTGGGTTTATGATGGGTTCGATGTAACATATAAAAGGTTAGGAATCGATTTTGAAAAGACATATTATGAGTCTCAAACATATTTATTGGGAAAGGCTCTTGTCAATTCTGGTTTAGAGAAGGGTGTGTTTTTCAAAAAGGAGAATGGTTCTGTATGGTGTGATTTAAGTGCTGACGGCTTAGATGAAAAGTTACTCTTAAGAGCAGATGGAACCTCTGTGTACATGACCCAAGATTTAGGAACTGCTCACCAACGTTACTCTGAATTTAAACTTGATGAGCATATTTATGTGGTTGGTAATGAGCAGAATTATCATTTTCAAGTACTTAAGCTAATCCTTAAAAAATTAGGATTTGAATGGTCAGATTCAATATATCATCTATCTTATGGAATGGTTGAACTTCCTCATGGTAAAATGAAGTCTCGCGAAGGTACTGTAGTTGATGCAGATGATCTTGTTCAAGATATGGTTGATACTGCAAGAGAGACATCGATGGAGCTAGGTAAATTAGAGAACATGAGTAAAGAAGATCAAGATAAACTATTTGAAATACTTGGCTTAGGAGCTCTTAAGTATTTTATAATTAAAGTTGATCCAAGAAAGACCATGTTGTTTGATCCAAAAGAGTCTATTGACTTTAATGGTAATACTGGCCCATTTATTCAATATACCCACGCCAGAATTAAATCAATCCTAAGGAAAGCTTCGGAACAAGGTCTTAATGCAGAAATTACAAATACTTTGTTAAACGAAAAAGAGAGAGATATTATTAAATTATTGAACTCTTTCCCTCAAAAGATTGAAGAGGCTGCAAAAGCACACTCTCCGGCACTGGTTGCAAATTATGCATATGATTTAGCTAGAGAGTTTAACCAGTATTATCACGAAGTCTCAATTTTAAGAGAAGAGGATAGTAAGATAAAGTCCCAAAGACTTGTTTTAATTTCAAATATTGCTAAAGTACTAACAAAAGCCATGGGAATACTGGGAATTACCCTTCCCGAAAGAATGTAATGGCATATAATGATAGCAGATTTCTACCGACATCCAAAAAAGAGATGGATGCCCTCGGATGGGAACAAGCTGATGTAATTCTCTTTACTGGAGATGCATATATTGATCACCCCTCCTTTGGAACAGCTGTGATTGGAAGGTATTTAGAAAAAGCAGGATATAAAGTAGCAATTGTACCGCAACCAAATTGGAGAGATGATTTGCGTGATTTTAAAAAATTAGGCAAGCCAAAACTCTTCTTTGGTGTTAGTGCTGGTGCAATGGATTCAATGGTAAACCACTATACTGCTGGAAAACGACTTAGAAGTAATGATGCGTATACAGCAGATGGAAAATCAGGGCAAAGGCCCGATTATGCTGTTACTATTTACTCTACAATTCTAAAAAGATTATATCCCGAAATTCCTGTTGTCATTGGAGGGATTGAAGCTTCGCTTAGAAGATTTACTCATTACGATTATTGGCAAGATAAATTATTACCCTCTGTACTTGTATCGTCAGAGGCTGATATTCTCGTCTATGGAATGGGGGAGAGACCAATGCTAATGATAAGTGACATGCTGTCTGCTGGAGAAAGTTTAGACTCTGTTAAACATGTCCCTCAAGTTGCATATTTGAGCAAAAATAAGCCAGTTGAAAATGATGTTGATACGATTTACTTAAACTCACATGAATTGCAATGTGAGGCAAAAATAAAGTTTGTCGAAAACTTTAATATAATAGAAAATCAGTCAAACATACTTAAACCTCTTAAGCTAGTTGAGAAGATAGGTAATCTGTATAATATTGTTAATCCGCCATTTCCATTACCAACTACAGAAGAGACTGATTCTTTTTTCGACCTTCCTTTCACGCGACAACCTCATCCTAGATACAAAGGGAAACATATTCCAGCATTTGAGATGATAAAAAACTCTGTGAACATACATCGAGGATGCTTCGGAGCCTGCAGCTTTTGCACAATTTCTGCTCACCAAGGCAAGTTTGTTTATTCAAGATCGGAAAAGTCTGTTTTGCAAGAAATTGAACAGATTAGCTCTCAAGATGATTTTAATGGCGTCCTCACAGATATTGGTGGACCTACTGCTAATATGTATAAAATGAGAGGAAAGGATCTATCAATCTGTGAAAAATGTAAAAGAGAGAGTTGTATTTATCCAAACCTTTGTAAAAATCTTGATAATTCCCATGCTCCTATGTTGAACCTTTATGATAAAATTCTAAAAGTAAAAGGGATTAAGAGGTTTTTTATAGGCAGTGGAATTAGGTATGATCTATTTTTAAACGAAAATGGCTATACAGATTCTGATGGAAACAAATATCTTAAAGAGGTAATTGAAAAACACACATCTGGGTGGTTTAAAGTTGCGCCGGAACATACCGAAGAGAGGGTACTCAAAGCAATGGGAAAACCATCTTTTAAACTATTTGAAAAACTTAAATTTGAATTTGATAAGATTACAACTTCGAATAGGTTAAACCACGTAATAGTTCCATATTTTATATCAAGCCATCCTGGTTGTAATTCAGAAGATATGAAGAGATTAGCATTAAATCCTGTATTAAAGAATATTAGAACAGAGCAAGTACAAGATTTTACTCCAACACCAATGACAAGATCGTCTGTTGCTTTTTATTCTGGGATTGATCCTAAAACGCTGAAAAACATATTTGTAGAGAGAGACTTGAAGAAAAAACAACAACAGAAAAGTTTTTTTTACAAGAAAAATTAAAAAAGTTAATAATTTTGAAAAAATTGCACTATAATTGCAGCCCAAAATAAATCAGTACTGTTTTTTTATATGGAGAAAAATACGAATATCCCAAAACCCACACCTTCAGCATCTTCTAGTAAGAACAAGAAGAGATCCGTTATTAGCTACGCAAATTTAAGCCCAGAACTATTAGCAGCCCTAAAGGAAAAATATCCAAGAGGTTACGCTGATTATATGGGAGATATAATTAAAGTAGATAAACCAGATGGTTCTTTCTTCTATGCCGTATCTCTTGAAGTTCCAGATGCAATATATCTTGTAAAGGTTGATGTTAAGATAGACGACTATGAGGATGCAGAAAACGGTCTGTTTGGAGGTGGCGGTGACATTGATGCCGACGATCCGGATGATTTTCCAGATGATGACACATCAAGCAGCTTCTCAGAAGAAGAGGAGTCCGACGAATAAAGAATATTATTCTTTAAGGCTGATTAAAACTCAGCCTTTTTTTTTATATTCGTGCTATGAAAAGACTATGTTCACTCGCTAATTATATTTTCAATAAAATCAAACAACTACAAGAGGATAAGCTACTTATTGTGCTAGCCTTAGTTACAGGCTTGCTAAGTGGGTTAGCTGCTGTAGTTTTAAAAAAGTCGATCCATTTTGTATCAGCGCTTTTAACAGGTTGGTTTAGCTCTGGTTATGATAGTTTTTTCTATTTATTATACCCTGGTGTCGGAATGCTTATTGCTCTCCTTTTTGTAAAATATGTGGTGAAGGATAACATTGGACATGGAGTAACAAAAGTGCTTTTAGCAGTCTCAAAAAATGAATCAAAAATTAAATCCCACAATACTTGGACATCAATGGCTGCAAGTTCTGTTACTATCGGTTTTGGGGGCTCTGTAGGAGCCGAAGCGCCAATAGTCTATACAGGAGCTGCAATAGGGTCTAATATTGCTAGAATCACTGGTCTCTCGTACAAACATATGACAATTCTGCTTGGATGTGGGGCAGCTGGGGCTGTAGCAGGTATTTTTAAGGCACCATTAGCTGGAATCCTTTTCACACTTGAGATTCTACTTTTCAATATCTCTATGACATCAATATTGCCATTATTAACTTCAGCAGTAACTGCTGCAGCTGTATCATACCTTTTTCTTGGAGATTCTGTCGTATTTGGCAATTCGATTCAGATGTTTACAATGAGGAATATTCCATTTTATATCCTTCTCGGATTATTCTGTGGATTCATCTCATTATACTTTACAAGAACAACTTTAAGTGTAGAAGATAAACTTAAGGAGATCAAGAATCCTTATAAAAAATGGATTATATCATCAATTGGATTAGGTATTCTTATCTTTATCTTTCCTCCTTTATATGGTGAAGGATACGATTCGTTATCGGCGCTATTAAACAATAATACAGAACAAGCTATCAAATCAGGGATATTTGAACATCTATTCGAATTTAAGTGGTTTATACCGATCTTCTTTATAGGGGTAATTTTTTTCAAGGTTATTGCGATGTCTTTTACAAATGGAGGAGGAGGTGTAGGGGGGACATTTGGACCGACACTCTTTATAGGAGGTATAAGTGGATTTGTAATAGCTAGAATTATAAATCTTTCAGGATTATACGTTGTGCCTGAGGCAAATTTTGCCCTTGTTGGAATGGCTGGAATGATGGCTGGTGTAATGCAGGCGCCTATGACAGCTATCTTTTTAATTGCAGAGATAACTGGGGGATACATTTTACTAATGCCTCTTATTATCACTTCTGCTGTCTCATTTGCAACTATTAGAACATTTGAACCATATTCAATCTACACTAAACGAATTGCAAAACAAGGAGACCTATTAACTCATGATAGTGATCAGGCTGTTTTAACTTTGTTAAAAACATCTGATTTAATCGAAAGCGACTTTAAAACAGTATCAATAGACAAAACTTTGGGAGATTTAGTTGAGATTATTTCAAAATCTAAAAGAAATATCTTCCCTGTTATCGACTCTTCTTCCAGGTTAGTCGGTATAATATTGCTTGATGATATACGCCATATAATGTTTGATAAAGAGCTTTACAATAAACTAAAAGTTTCTGAAATTATGACAATACCAGTTGATTTTGTTTTTATTGACGATAAAATGGAGTGTGTCATGAGAAAATTTGATACTTCTCAAGCTTGGAACCTCCCAGTTATTGATAAAGATAAAGTATACATTGGATTTGTATCCAAATCAAAAATATTTTCTGCATACAGACAACAATTACAACAAGTTTCCCATGATTAAGCTTTATATCGATTTCATCTCTACAAAACTAAGTGTTATGCCATGGCAAGTAGAGAATTGCGTAGAACTAATAGAAGAGGGCGCTACTGTACCTTTCATATCAAGATATCGAAAAGAGAGAACTGGGACTTTAGACGAAGTTCAAGTTGCCGAAATCAAACACTATGTTTCAAAGTTTGATGAATTAGAAAAAAGAAAAGAGGCTGTCCTAAAATCAATTGAAGAGCAAGGTAAATTAAATGATTCTTTAAGAAAAGAGATTGTTGAATGTGTAGATAGTCAGAGATTAGAAGATTTGTATCTTCCTTATCGCCCAAAAAAAAGAACTAAAGCTACTATTGCAAAAGAGAAAGGTTTAGAGCCGCTTGCTGACACTTTAATGACATTTAAAGCTGAAAATGTAAAATCTATCGCAAAACGATTTCTTGGAAAAGATGTAAAGACTGAAGAGGATGCACTATCTGGCGCAAGAGATATAATTGCAGAAAGGATAAGTGAGAAAATTGAAGTAAGAGAAGATCTGCGTACTCAATATATTAAGTTTGGTAAAATAGTCTCTAAAGCTCAAAAAGGAATTGAAGACGTAGAGTCTAGCAAGTTTAAAAATTATTTTGACTATACAGGAAGTATATACAATATTCCAGCTCATAGATTACTTGCGATTTTGCGAGGAGTTAATGATGGAGAGCTACAAGCAAAAGTTTCTGTAGAGCAAGATTACTGTCTCAACGGTATTAGAAGATTTGTTTATCCTAAAGGAGAAAGAATTCCATTTGAAAACAAACAACAAATTGAAGAGGCTATTGAAGATAGCTATAAAAGACTTTTGCATCCTTCAGTAGAAAATGAGTCTCTTAAAATTGCAAAAGAGAAGGCAGATATTGAATCAATTAGAGTTTTTGGAGAAAACTTAACGGCATTACTTTTAGCTCCACCACTCGGACAAAAACGTGTTTTAGCAATTGACCCAGGATTCAGGACCGGATGTAAGATTGTCTGTCTGGATTCAATGGGAGATCTTCTTCACAACGACACAATTTACCCTCACCCTCCAGTAAACGAAAAGATACAAGCAATAAAAAAAATATCCAATCTTGTCGAATCGTATAAGATTGAGGTAATTGCTATAGGTGATGGAACTGCTAGTAGAGAAACAGAGGCATTTATTAAAAAAATACCAATGCCCGAAGGGGTCAAAGTATTTTCAGTAAGTGAAGATGGTGCATCTGTCTATTCAGCATCCCCAATTGCAAGAGAAGAGTTTCCTAACTACGACGTAACTGTTAGGGGTGCAGTCTCAATTGGTAGGAGAGTAATGGACCCATTAGCTGAATTAGTCAAAATAGACCCAAAATCAATAGGAGTAGGACAATATCAGCATGATGTAGACCAAAGCCTTCTAAAGGAGAAACTAGATAATGTGGTAATTAGTTGTGTTAATAAGGTTGGTGTAAATTTGAACACTGCAAGCAAACACCTTTTAAGTTATGTGTCAGGAATTGGCCCATCACTGGCCCAAAACATCATTGAATATAGGTCAATCAATGGACCATTTAAAAGTCGAAACCAATTACTAAAGGTAAAGAGACTGGGAGAGAAGGTTTATGAACAATGCGCAGGCTTCTTAAGAATCCCGGATGCACCAAACCCTCTTGATAATTCTGCGGTCCACCCAGAGAGGTACTCTCTAGTAGAAAAGATGGCTACGGATCTAAAATGTTCAGTTGTAGACCTTATTAAAGATGATGAAAAGAGGTCTAAAATTGAACTGAATAAATACACTACAAACGAAGTGGGATTACCAACCTTAAACGATATTATTACTGAACTTTCAAAGCCAGGAAGAGACCCACGGACAGGTGTTGTTAAAATGGAATTTTCGGAGGATATTCAGACAATCGAAGATCTTAAAATAGGAATGATATTACCAGGAATCGTAACTAATATTACAAATTTTGGAGCATTTGTAGACCTAGGAATCAAACAAGATGGTCTTATTCATATCTCCCAAATGTCAGATAAATTCATCTCCTCTCCGTCAGAAGTTCTAAAGCTACATCAAGCCGTAGAGGTTAAAGTTATAGAAATAGATTCTGCTAGAAAAAGAATACAACTGAGTCTTAAAAAATAAGAGACACAAAAGAAACTTAATCAGCCAACTCCTTGGCTGATTTTTTTTGCCATTGAGCTATAATTACACCTGCAATAACAACAGCAATACCTAGTGCTTTTCTAAAACTCATATCTTCATGTCCGAGCAAGAAAGCTCCAATAGCAGATATTGCTGGAACAAGAGTTGTGAAAATATTTGCTCTGGCAACTCCCAATACTTTAATAGAATTAATAAATAGTATAAATGCTACACAAGAACATAAAATTGCTAAAAAAAGAAGAGGGGAGAGTACTGACCATGTGAACATATCTAGTGAGAGACTTTGTAAATCACTAAATAGAAAAAATGGCAAAAAGTATAAAGCTCCTAAAGTGTGCTGATATGTAACAATTGTATAACTATTATATTTTCCAGCTAATCTCTTTACAACTACTGAGTACCCAACAGCAGCAAAAACAGCTACAAAAAGAAGCAAAATACCAATATAGTGATCAACACTAATTCCTCCTTTCTCAAATACTACAAGTAAAATACCTGGCAGAGTAATTATGATACCTAGTACATTTATTATTCCCACTCTCTCTTTATAGAATACGATCCCAGCAATCATTGCAAAAAGAGGAATAGTAGAAATAATTATCGAACTAATAGTAGGCGAATTTAAAATCTGTAGACCAAAGGTCTCTCCTAAAAAGTAGATAAAGGGCTCTAACAAAACTAACAATAGAAACCATCCATAATCTTTTTTATCTACTTTCTCTATTTTTCTTGCCGTAAATGAGACAATTGATAATATAATAGCTGCAAAAATCATTCGGAAGAAGACAAGCGAGTACACTGGAAATCCTTGTTGAAGCAGCGAATTTGTCCAGATAAATGAAAATCCCCAAAATGTTACAGCAGTTAGAATTGATATATATATAATTACCGAAGAAATCTTTTTACTCATTTTTAAATTTTAGTTCTTTACTGTTTTTACTTCCTGTAATAAGGCTATTTTTAACCACTTGAGTGCCATTAACAAATGTGTGAATAATACTGCAATTAAAAATTGTTCCTTCGAATGGAGACCATCCACATTTATATGCAGGATTAGTTGTGCTATGCAAATCTTTTTTTGTTGGATCTACAATGAAAAAATCTGCATAATATCCAGGTCTAATGTATCCTCGTTTATCAATGCCATAGACATCGGCAGGTGCATGTGACATTGTTTTGGCAATATCAGTTATATCAAACACTCCCTTTTCCACTAATGACCACATGATTTGAAAGCTATGCTGCACAAGAGGAAGCCCAGAAGGAGCAGCTAGATATCCTTGATTCTTCTCATCTTTAGTATGAGGTGCATGGTCTGTAGCTATAACTTTTATCACTCCATTTTTAACTGCATCAATGATTGCCTTTTGGTCATCCAACTCTTTGATTGCAGGATTACATTTCATTTTAGAGCCAAGCGATGCGTAAAAAGAGGAATCTAAGACAAGATAATGGACACAAGTCTCACCAGTTATTTTCGGATTTTGCTCAGATGCTTTTTTTATCATATCAACCTCTTCTTTAGTACTGATATGAAGCACATGTAGCTTTGAATTATATTTTAGAGCAAGATCTATTGCCTTTTTTGTCGATGAGATGCATGCCTCTCTGCTTCTAATTAGAGGATGCATTTCAAAAGGAATATTTTCACCATACTGACTCTTTGCTTTTTCTAAATTTGTTTTGATGATTTTTTCCTCTTCGCAGTGTGTAGCAATTAATTTTCCAGAACTAGAGAAGATCTTTTCAAGAGCATTTTGGTCATCAACTAACATATTACCAGTAGATGATCCCATAAATACCTTAATACCGCATATTTTAGATTTATTGCAATTTACAATTTCATCAATATTTGAATTAGAAGCCCCAAGATAAAAACTATAGTTGCAAAACGAATTTGCTGCTGCAATATCAAATTTGTTTTCTAAAGAGACATTTGTAATCGATGGAGGATTATTGTTTGGCATATCCATGAAAGATGTAACACCACCTAAAATCGCGGCTCTGCTTTCAGAAGCGATATCTCCTTTATGAGTACTTCCCGGTTCTCTAAAATGAACTTGGTCATCAATTATTCCTGGAAATAGATAATACCCGTCTGCTTCAATTATCTCATATTGATCAATTGATCCCACTATATCAGGAATAGCTTCTCCATTTTTAACAACAGCGACAATCTGTTCGTTATGTATAAAGAGGCTACCTTTGAAAGATAGCCCCTCATTTACTATTACGGCATTTTTTATCAGTACCGACATAAATCGTCATTTTTTATTTTGCTGAAAAGGTCCTTGTTACTTTTTTCTTGGCCTAATTCTGCGATATCTCATTTTTAACACACCCCAAAAAGCTTCTCCAAAGATACCACTGCTCATTTTTGAAGTCCCCTCAGTTCTATCTACAAAGATAATCGGAACCTCTTTGATTTTAAATCCAAGCTTATATGTATTGTATTTCATTTCGATTTGGAAACCATACCCCTTCATTTTGATTCTTGAAAAATCAATAGTATCCAAAACTTGCCTTCTATAGCACTTAAATCCAGCTGTAGTATCGAATATCTTCATACCCAGTACTTTTCTAACATATGTTGAAGCATAATAAGACATAATAACCCTACCTATAGGCCAGTTAATAACACTTATTCCATTACAATACCTCGATCCAATTGCTAAATCAGCCCCCTCTTCACAAGCTTTGTACAATCTAGGAAGATCATTTGGATTATGCGAAAAGTCAGCATCCATCTCAACTATATACTCGTAATTATTCTCAACCGCCCATTTAAAACCAGTAATATATGCTTTTCCTAAGCCCAGCTTGCCCTTTCGCTCTAATATAAAAAGAGAATTATTAAACTCTTTCTGAAGATTTTTAACAATATCAGCAGTTCCATCAGGAGAACCATCGTCAATAATTAATATATCAAATGCTACAGGCTGGCTTTTAACAGCTCTGATAATCTTCTCTATGTTTTCTTTCTCGTTATAGGTTGGAATTATTACAATTTTATCGGAAGCCATGATTTATCTTGAAAATTTTGCTTTTTAGAAATTTCCGCCAAAGGTATGAAATAATATTCTAATGCAATTCTATAAATGAAGAGAATTTCAACATTGCAACAAAGAGAATTATTTTGAAATTTTTTCTTGCATAATTTGTGGAAAAATATACATTTTAATACTGGGGTGCACTTTAGACGATGATTAGAAATGAATCTATCAATTTTTCTAAAAAAAGCTGAAATAAATTTGGAAATAAAAAAAGAATATCTACCTTTGCACTCCCTAAACGGAACAAGGGTGGTGAAAGAGAGAGAGGCGGTTCTGAAGGGGAAAAAACGTTGTTTGACAATACTGAAAGACAAGTACAATTTAAACAGTACAAATAAGAGTAAAGCGTTAATTTCTTAACCGGAAATTTAGAGTAGTAGGACAAGCTAAACATATAAAAAGAAAAATTTTACAATGAAGAGTTTGATCCTG
>JASDTB010000095.1:0-8932 GCA_041441455.1 Bacteroidales bacterium | reverse complement strand
GCTAAATTATAACGATTTCAAAGAACGAAAATTAATTTTTAGTGGACACTAATGTTCTATTCTATTAGATTATTCACCAGTACTGATTACAGGTTGGGCTGATTCATCTGCACATAGTACAACTAAAAGATTAGAGACTAACTTGGCTCTTTGATCTTTATCGAATTTAACTACCTCTTCTTTTTCTAGTTTCTCTATTGCCATTTTAACCATCGAGACAGCTCCTTCAACAATTTTTTCACGAGCTGCAATTACAGCTGCCGCTTGTTGTCTTCTCAACATCACAGCTGCTATTTCTGGGGCATATGCAAGATAATTTATTCTAGCCTCAATGATTTCCATTCCAGCCATAGAGAGTCTATTATTTAACTCTAAAACTAGCTTGTGATTTATCTCCTCGCCTCCTTCGCGAAGGGTTAGACCCTCCTGCCCTGCTTCATTGTCGTCATAGGCATATTGCCCAGCAACTTGCCTCAAAGCAGCATCTGATTGAACTTTTACGAAATTTTCAAATGCAGACATTCTACTACCAACTGTTTGGATACCTGCAGCAGCATTGTTTGTTTGGTTAGTCATTGCCATCGTTTGAGAATCTATTTCAAACATAGCTTTATAAGTATCTTTCAATTTCCAAACCAATACTAAACCTATCATTATAGGATTACCTGTTTTATCGTTAACTTTAATTGGCTTAACATCCAGATTTCTTGCTCTTAGCGAAAGTTTTTTCTTTGCCATAAATGGATTTACCCAAAAG
The DNA here is from genome assembly GCA_041441455.1 of Bacteroidales bacterium. Lineage (GTDB taxonomy): Bacteria > Bacteroidota > Bacteroidia > Bacteroidales > UBA932 > JAFIHK01. The sequence continues at coordinate 8,175 of JASDTB010000095.1, read as the reverse complement.
AAACCAGTTCTACGAAAAGTTCCTTTATACTTACCAAAGAATACCATTGCTCTCGCTTCATTCGGCTCAAGTTGCATAAAACCAAACAGAATAAAGAATGCTTTTAGAAATCCTAATACAGAGATAATAATGATCCATTCGCCAATTTGCTCAATAAAAAAAAGTAGTGCAATTGAAGTTGCAATTATGAGAAAGAACGAGAATAGAGCAAAAAAGCCATTCAGAGTTGTCCCTTTAAAATCGAATTCTTGATTTTCCATAGCTAAAGATTTAATTCTTAAATAATAATTGAGATATAATGTAAATTTATAAAGATTATAGAAACTATATGTAGAAAGTTTATGGTATCTATATCAAGAAAGTTAATAGAACTAAATAAAAAATGGGTGACATTTAGCCACCCATTCATTTTATTATTATCCTAAATACTAGTTCTCAACTATAGCAACTCTATTTAGATATGGCTTACCAAATGGTTGGAATTGACTTCCTCTTGCATCCATTTGAAGTTGCGAAGGATTAACACCAAATTTATTTACTAGAGTGTCGTAAACTTTTTGTGCTCTCTTTTCGCTCAACATTTGGTTATGTTTTGCAGAACCAGTTTGTTTATCAGCTGTACCAATAATTTTGTAAGTTTTACCAGGCACTTTCTTAATAACTTCTGCAATGTTTCCTAGGTTGATCATGTCTTTATCAGATAGATCATACTTATTAATTTGGAAGAAAATCGCAAGAGAAGGGATGAAGGCCTCAGTTTTAACAACCTCTTTTGCAGGCTTGTTCTTTTCAGATACTAACTCGCTTTGTAGGTTTTTAGCTTTATTTTCAGCTGCACTTAGTTGGTTTTCTAATTCAGCAATCTTCTTGTTGTAAGGAGTATAATCTGGAACTACTGGAGGTGCAGGACGATCGAAACCACGTTTGTGGAATTTGTAAGTAATACCAATTGTAGCAGATCCAATACCTTCGCCTTTTCTGCTACCAACTGTTCCTTCAAATCTCTCGTGAACTAGCATTCCTCTAAGTTCAACATTGAAATCTAAAGCTTCGTTGATTCTGAATTTGTTAATCAAACCAGCATTAAGTGCAATCTCTTCTTTTGTGTAAGAAACACCACTCTTCCAGCCATGTGCCCAACCAATACCTACGAAAGGAATAGCTGAGTAAAGTCTGTCTTCTTTATAACCAGCAACTTGGTTTGAAAAATTCCATAAGAAGTCACCATGTAGGTTAGTCACATTAAATTTCTCTTTGTATAAACCACTTGCATCAGGAGCTCCCTCTTTAAATGGACCAGTCACTCCTGTCATACCTTTTGCTTGAATACCAGCAAACTGTAATCTTGCACCAATAAATGGAGTAAACCATTTACCAACTGCGATATCAAATGCAGGTGCTAATCGTTTTCCAAAAGATGCTTGTCCGTCATTTTCTCCAAAATATACTTGAGCACCACCCCCAACTGAGAAGAACCAGTTGTCTGAGAATTTGTTAGTTAAGAAAGGACCATACTTATCGTTGCCCTTTTCAACCTTTTGCGCAAAAAGCGCAACAGAGAATACTAACAAAGCAATTGTCAATAAACTTTTTTTCATAATTTCCATTTTTAAAGTTAAACCTTTTTATATATATCCTTCATTATATCCTATTCCCTTATTTCCAGAGAAATGTAAAATAAGCAACGCAAGGTATAAAAAATATTTCTAAGTACAATAAAATAAACAACAAATCTTAGTATTGGTTCAATAAATCTTAATATATAGATAGAAAAAAGGCTGTCTGCATGTTACAGACAGCCTCTATTTTTACAATCTATCGATTGAAAGGTCAATTACTCTTCACCTACAACTTCGATCTTGATGTTGGCTTTGATTTCACGGTGACATTTAACAACCGCTTCGTAGATACCAACCTCTTTCACATTTGCTTCACCAGTGATGGTGATGTTTCTGCGATCGATTTCAAAACCTTTAGCAGCTAATGCTTCGGCTACTTGAATGTTGTTGATTGAACCGAAAATCTTTCCAGAAGAGCTTACTTTTGTTGCCAAAGTAACTTGAATTCCTTCGAGTTTTGCTGCAAGAGCAATAGCCTCTTCGCGAATCTTAGCCTCTTTGTGTGCTCTTTGTCTCATGTTTTCGGCGTGAACCTTCTTTGCAGAAGGAGTTGCCATGATTGCATAACCTTTTGGTATAAGGTAGTTAGCTCCGTAACCGTTACGAACTGTAACGATATCATCCTTATGGCCTAGGTTCGGAACGTCTTGCTTTAATATAATTTCCATATAATAATCTCCTCCTTAGCTTATTTCAATAAATCGGTTACATATGGAAGCAAAGCCAGATGTCTTGCACGCTTAACAGCTTGAGAAACTTTCTTCTGGAATTTAAGAGAAGTTCCGGTTAGACGACGTGGAAGAATTTTTCCTTGTTCGTTTAGGAATCTCTTCAAGAACTCTGCATCCTTATAATCTACATACTTGATACCAGCCTTTTTGAAACGGCAGTATTTTTTCTTCTTCACCTCAACTGTAGGAGGGTTAAGATAACGGATTTCGTTGTTTGCTTGTGACATTTCTTTTCCTCCTTAGTTTTTGTTTTCTGAACTATTAGCTCTCTTCTTTTCTGCATAAGCAACTGAATGCTTATCCATAGCAAATGTAAGGAAGCGTATGATACGCTCGTCACGTCTGTACTGAATCTCTAACTTTTGAATAAGTGTAGATTCTGCTTTAAACTCAATCAGGTGATAAAAACCAGTGGTTTTTTTCTGAATAGGATAGGCCAATTTCTTTAGACCCCAGTCTTCTTCGTGAACGATTTCACCACCATTTTCGGTAATGAAGTCACGATACTTTTTTACCGCTTCCTTTATCTGTACATCAGATAAAACGGGAGTTGCAATGAAAACGGTTTCGTACTGTTTTAACATACTTTGTTATTATTAATGTTGATTTTTAAGGGCTGCAAAGATAACCAAATATTTTTTGCAGGCAAATTATTTTTTGGCAGGGGCATTTTTAAGCACTTCTACCACAAATTTCCACCATTTCTCAACGGTTGGGATGTTTACTCTTTCGTCTGGAGAGTGAGGAGAACGGATAGTTGGTCCGCATGAAATCATATCCCAATTAGGGTATGCACCACCTAAGATACCACACTCAAGTCCAGCGTGAATTGCCTTCACTTCGGGCTCAACACCATATAGAGATTTGTAAACTTCTTTCATAGTAGAAAGAATCGCTGAATTTACATCTGGTTTCCAACCTGGATATCCACCAGTAAGGATAACTTCTGCACCTGCAAGTTCAAATACAGATCTTAATGATTCTCCAAGAACATCTTTCGCAGAATCTACAGAGCTTCTCATTAAGCACTTAACATAAATTTTACCGTTTTCAGATTTTACAATTGCTAGATTATTAGATGTCTCTACTAAACCTGGCATTGCATCGCTCATTCTTTCAACACCATTAGGGCATCCATAAACAGCTTTAACCATTTTAATAGCGACTTCGCTATCTATAATTGAATCTGGACGATCAGCTTTTTCAAGAGTTATTTTAACATCTGGATCTTGAACTGAAAGTTCATTTTTAATCTCTTCGAAATGTTTTGCAACTAATGCTTTTACAGCCTCTTCTTCGCCTTTAAGCACAGCAATGTGAGCAAAAGCCTCTCTAGGAATTGCATTTCTCAAACTTCCACCTTCGATTGAAGCTAACATTACATTATGCTCTCTCATCATAGGAAGAAGAAGTCTTACCATTGTTTTGTTTGCGTTACCTCTACCTAATATAATATCCATTCCTGAGTGACCACCTTTTAATCCAGTTACACTCAATTTATATCCTTCGATACTCTTTGGAGCAGATTGTGTTTCATATGAGAAAATTGCGGTTGCGTCAAGACCTCCAGCACATCCTACATATAATTCACCTTCGTCTTCGGAGTCGAGGTTAATAAGAATATCTCCATTCAAGATTCCTGATTTCAATTCACGTGCTCCTGTCATACCAGTCTCTTCATCGATTGTGAAAAGAGCTTCAACTGGGCCATGTACTAAATCTTTTGCCTCTAAAACTGCCATAGCAACTGCCAAGCCTAGTCCGTTATCTGCACCAAGTGTTGTTCCTGTTGCGTAAACCCAATCCTCTACGATTCTTGGAACAATTGGATCCGTTTCAAAATTATGAACTTTATCACTGTTTTTTTGAGGAACCATATCGATGTGAGCTTGAAGGATGATTCCTTTTTTGCCCTCCATTCCAGGGGTTGCTGGTTTTTTAATAATAATATTTCCTACGTGATCTTTAATTGTCTCAAGACCAAGTTGTTTTCCAAAGTTTTCTAAAAACTCAACAGCCTTTGCCTCTTTTTTTGAAGGGCGAGGGATCTGTGTCAAAGAGTGGAAGTGCTTCCATACTCTTTCGGGTTGCAGATTTAATATACTCATAGTAAAGTTTGATTTATAGATTTATAGATTTATAATATTTTACGTAATAATTAGTCAAATATGGTTATTTAGCTACAGAGACTTCGATAGGGAATGTGAGGAGCTTTCCTAATTGATAAACGGGAACTCTTGCTTGTAGCAATTGGGTCTGACCATCGGTCAGTTTAACATTCATGATCGCTGGTTTTCTGTAGAAAATAAGTCTGGTCTTGGCTTGAGCATTGTCCATTCCTAAATCAGTCATCTTCTCACCAGAGTCGGTCAATTGTAAAACGACTGGTCTACCAGTCATATTGTCTGCAGAGACAATACCCTCTCTGTCGGAGAATCTAAAGGCGATATAGATCTGCTTTCCATTATCGGCAGATGGGGCAACATCAAAAGACATTGTCTGCTTCTCTATTTTGCTTTTTCCGGTAAAGAGTGAAAGATAATCCGATTCAAGTCTATTGATCTCATCGATTACAGCCTTCATCGCTTCGCCGCTGAATGTTGCATCTGTTTCGCCAGTAATTATCTCCATTCTTTTAGCTCTAAGCTTAAAGATCATATTTGCAGTCTCTTCTGCTCTCTTTTCTAGACTCTTTTCAACAGTCTGACTTTGTTGAACTGGAACCTTTTCAAAACCAGAAGCTGTTTGAACTGTTTTATATAGAACGGTCTTTTCACTAGTAAGGTTTGAAGTTGCCATTGACTTTTCGAAGATACCTCTATCATTCATTTGTGGAAAACGCATCTTCTCATTTTTTCCCGAATATGTATCAGACCAAATAATAAGACCTTGGTTTGTGAATTCAAGGAAATTAGCAGAAGCATTTTTTGAATTTCCTATATTAATAGCAATGTTTGCAGATTTATCAGCCTCAACATAAGGAGTTAACGCTACAGATGTAAGTCTGTAAAAGTCACCACTCTCTGTTCTAGCATCGATTCCTAGATATTTTTGGGCAAATCTTGCATAAGGTCCTGCTGTAAAAGACTCTCTGCTCGACTCAGCAACAATGTGAAACGAAGTACTTGGCAAAGAATAAATTAGGGAGCCTTGCGGAACTCTTTCTCCCGGGCTTACAACCTGAGCTGAAGCAACTTGGGCTGTCACTAAAAGTGACATTAAAAACAACGATTTAATCAACTTTTTCATTTTTATTGCTGTTTTTGATTGACATTTTTGAATCTTCGAGACCTCTTTTCCAGCGTTTGTGCGACCATAGCCAGCAATGAGGATTCGATTTAATTCCCTCTTCTAATAAAGACGCAAATTTGGATGTAATGTAACCCTCTTCTTCATTTTTTGGGAATTCAGTAATCAGATGCAATCTCATTTTGTAATTTCCCCTGCTCTCTCTACTAATATTTAGATAAACAATTGGGACATCCAACATTTTTGAAAGCTGCTCAGGGCCATTAATCATCAAAGTTTGCTGATGTAGAAAATCTACTACAAATCTTGAGCCTGGAAGTGGTGATTGATCGGCAATAAAGAAATAACAACTTTGAGCATTCCTATTTTTTATGACATATCTCGCCATCTCTTTAGACTCAACAAGAGCACCGATTTTATGACGGTATCTGATCCAATTTGTGAGCAAGTCAAAGGATTTGTTTTCTACTTTTTTGTATGCAAACTTCATATTCTCTGACTTATATCCGATAGATCCTTCTCCAGCATAGCTCTCTAAGGAGCCAGTAATCTCCCAGTTACCTTGGTGTCCAAGTGCTATAATCACGCTCTTGCCCTTTTTATAAAGATCTTCGAGAACTTCGGGATTTTCTATTCTTGCAATCTTAGCAAGATTCTTTTTTCCTGCGGTCACCGACCAAATTGTCTCTACAATCGTATCTGCAACATAGGTGTAGTAATTACGGACAATATCTCTGATCCCACCGTATTTGAGTTCGGGAAAAGATCTAGCAACATTCACATATACGACTGCGCTTCTATATTTAATTACACTCCTTAGAAAAAAAGCAATAAAATCGGCAATTGCATAATGCACTCTCAAAGGCAGAAGAGAAAAGAGCCAGGTGATAGACTTCAAAAAATAAAATACGATTTTTCCCATTTTGTCTTATTATATTTAACAAAGTTATTCAAAAATTTTACTACTTTTGTATGATACAGACAAATTTTAACTAAAATATTATATCAACATGTTTAAAGGACATCCTAAAGGACTACTTGCCGCGGCTCTCGCAAATATGGGAGAACGATTCGGTTTTTACACAATGATGGCGATCCTGGTTCTGTTTCTACAAGCTAAATTTGGCTTGAGCGGAACACATGCCGGAATCATTTATTCAATTTTTTACGCGTTAATCTACATTCTTGCTCTTGTTGGAGGATTTATTGCAGACAGAACACGTAACTACAAAGGAACCATAATGGTAGGTCTATTTATCATGGCCTTCGGTTATTTCCTACTTTCAATTCCGACTCCTACTCCTGTTCCTAACAAAGTTCTTTACCTCACAATGGTTTGTATTGGACTATTTGTGATTGCTTTTGGTAATGGGCTTTTCAAAGGTAATCTACAGGCTCTTGTAGGTAAAATGTACGACAATGCGGAATACAGCAAGATGAGAGACTCTGGTTTCTCACTTTTCTACATGTTCATTAACGTTGGTGCAATTTTCGCTCCTCTTTTTGCAGTAGGTATCCGTAACTGGTGGGTTAACCATAATGGTTTCCAATACAGTGCTGACCTTCCTGCTCTTTGCCACGCACAACTTGGAGGAACTCTTTCACCAGAAGCTGCAGCAAGATTCTCTGAACTTGCAACTACAGCAAACAATGGCGCACCAGTTGCTGATTTAACAACTTTTGCAAATGAATACTTGAATGTATTTACAACAGGTTATCACTACGCTTTTGCAATTGCTATCGGTGCTATGGCAATCTCTATTGCAATCTACATGTTTAACAAGAAGAATTTCCCAGGTCTAGAGAAACCTAAAGCTGGCGAAAAAGCTGCTATTGACCCTAACGAAATCAAAATGTCTGCACAAGAGATCAGACAACGCATCACTGCTCTATTCGCAGTATTCGCTGTTGTTATCTTCTTCTGGTTCTCTTTCCACCAAAATGGTCTTACTCTTACAATGTTTGCAAAAGAGTTTACCGATCTTAGTGGTATCGAGTTCGATCTTGGCTTTGTAAAAATTGTCGGTGCAGAGATATTCCAATCGATTAACCCTCTATTTGTAGTTCTTCTTACTCCAGTAATTATGGCAATCTTCGGATTCCTTAGAGCTAGAAATATTGAGCCTTCTACTCCTAAAAAGATTGCGATAGGTATGTTCATCGCAGCTATGGGTTTTGTTGTAATGGCAATTGGTTCATTCGGTCTTCCAACTCACAACGAAGTTGTTGAAATGGGATCTCTTCCTCAAGCACAAAGAGTAACTCCTTTCTTATTGATTGGAACTTACTTTATCCTTACAGTTGCTGAACTTTTCATCAGTCCACTTGGAATTTCATTCGTTTCTAAAGTTGCTCCTCCTCAATACCAAGGTGTCATGCAAGGTGGATGGTTATCTGCTACAGCAATAGGTAACCAACTATTGTTCATCGGTGCAATCTTCTACGAAAGCATTCCAGTATGGGCTACTTGGGTAGTATTTGTAACTGCATGTTTGATCTCTATGGGAACTATGTTAGCTATGTTAAAATGGCTAGAGAGAGTTTCTAAATAAATCATAAATTTAGATCTTTATAAA
>JASDTB010000094.1:27140-45725 GCA_041441455.1 Bacteroidales bacterium | reverse complement strand
GTAACTGGCCCCATATCCGCCAGAATAGTGGCCCTATATCATCAGAATCGTCACTAACATACAAAAACCTTTGTCTTGCATCCATTGTATTAACTTATCGTTTTCTTTCCAGAAACAATAAGATTCTCCAAAATCAAATAAGTTACTTTTTTTACCAGCAGAATCTGAAAATATATTTAATACATTCTTTTGGAAATCATCACATACAAAAGGCCTGACTTTCATTTCTTTGTTTGCGGAATGGAATGTAGCTAATCGCTCCATGTCTGTAGATGAGCACATTACAAATACATTTTTATATTCCTTCATTAGTTCAACGACTTTTCTTTTTAATTCATTTTCGGGCCTTACTATTTCATCTAATCGTGAAAGCATCGTTCCTTCTGTAATCAGAAAATCAATCTGTCCTTGTTTTAAAATTAATTTTTCAATCGTTGGAATAAGACCTTTACCAAGATAACCGTGATCACGAAAATCTCCAGTGTGTAAAATTCGATTCCCATTAGCTATAATCAAAAACATAAAAGCATCGTAAGCAGAATGGCTTACGAAATATGGGATTATTTTAATATCTCCAATATTTATTATTTGTTGGGATTCAAAAGATTGCATTGCCTGTATTTTTGCAATTTCTTTTTCTGTCTGTTCTTTACGATCTTTTATAAATGCTAGTTGTTGATGTCTACATAATGCAACTCTTTTTGAAACCGTACCTATATATTGTGAAATAGAATCAGGAACAAGATGAAAGAGCCCTAAATGGTCTCCATGATAATGTGTATAAAATATTGCATCAATATCTTTTGTTATCTTTTCAATTGCATTGAAATTGGAAAAAATATCATTTACAAATCCTTTACCATCAGGAAGATTTTGCCCTAAATCGATTAAGATTCTTGCGTTATTAGTTGCAATTTCAGTTATGCAACCTCCAATTTGGTCAATACCTCGATGAATTGTAATTTTCATTTTAGTTTGTAATTATTATTATTCACAACAATTAGTTTATGACGATTATCAAGTTCATTTGAAAATTGTTGAATTTGAGAATTATTGTCAGGATGAAAAACAAAAACTAATTCAGGATCTTGTTTTTCAAAAGCATCAGAGAAACTTAAATTATTAAGAACTCCTAATTCTGTTTTATCTTCTATAATGTTCTTAATGTCTTCTATCAAGTTTTTTCTAAATGTTTTTGCATTTTCTCCATTTAGGTATTTTTCAAAATCACAAATATGCTCCTCTATCCCTGATTTACCTTTTGTAGCCCCCATTCCTTTTTTTACTTCAAAAAAGACAATTTTATTCTTTTCTTTGTCAATACCTAACAAGTCAAAAATACCACGTTTTACTCTACTATTTTTCTCAATTTTATTTTGCTCAAAAGCATACTCCATATCAAGAATAATATACTTATCACTTTTATCTTGGTTACTTTTTGCAATATTTTGTTGTGAATCAAATTCCGATCTTTGTTTTTTATTACAAAGCCATTTATCAATCGCTTCTTTGATGAGTTTAAAATATTCTTTCGGGTTTATAACAGCTAATTCTGTATTTGGAACATTTCCGTACTTTTTGTCAACTTTTAATTTCTTTATTTCTAATGCTTTTCCTTTTCGATAATAAATAAAAGCATCTCCATTTTTTCGAACTTCCAAACGTAATTCGTTATCGGATTTGATGTAGTTTAACAAAGGTAATAAATCACCTTTAATCAATCTTTCTAAAAGTTTTTTATCAATTTTTCGCATATCATATTTTTTTTTGACATAAAATAAATCTAACTATTTTTATTTATTGCGTTAGGCTATTGGATTATATGAATGCTATCTACATTGATCGCTAATGATAAGTAAATGCATGAAGAAAATGGTTTTAGCCTCTAAATTTCTCTACATTGGTTCCCTTAGCTTAAACAAACACGCAATGCGTCAATTATAGATGTTTAACCGGAATTGTTTTAGCCAATAAGAATATTTAAACCCTTATAAAAAGTCAGTGTAATTTCCTCAATACCTCTAAAGTTATTTATAGTGAATTTTTCTCTATATATATCTTGCGGTTTTTAGGTTAAATTACGTTAATTCATGTGCTGTTCCATTGTTTTATGCTTGATGTAGCTTGTTTTTATAATTATTTCTATCACACCGATCTTTCCATAACGACGATATAACCTCACTTTGGGGTAGGGTAGTGTTCATTTGTTGAGTTAATGAATGGTTGGATGTTTGGTATGTGTATAGTGTATTTTGGGAGCTCAGCTTTAGTTGAGGAATGTGTGATTGGCATAGCAAATAAATTTATGCTCTGCAAGTTATGAATTTTTCTTATATGTTATTCGGCATTGAAAAAATTAATCTAAAATTAAAGATGTTGCTGAATTATAAATTGGATTAAGAAATAATGTAACTATAAAGGGAGAGCATTAAAAGTCCATGCATATATAAGAAAATGAGCATTATACAAGAGTGGGGAGCTATGAGTTTTCCTAAAGATGAATTGGATCAATTAAATTACAATAAATTAGGTTGCTAAATTTCAGACAATAACAACCTTTTTTGTATTCTAGCCAATCCTATACTTTAATCTATTATGGATTATATTTTTATGCTTTATTTTTCAGTTCTATTATTTTCAACTTTATATTTTCAATTAAATTTTGTCTCATAATTTCTTGATCATCAGGAAGGTTTGCAAAATCGCTTTCTAAGAGAAATAGAGTAAGTTGGTAATTATTTATAGCAGAAGAATAATCTCCTTTTTCAACATCATTTTCAGCTAGTGTTTAGATTTTCTTTTTGTTGTTTTTACTATTACTAACCCATATTTTGAGCGTTCGCTATTAAATCCAATTTTAAGTAATTTTTCTCCTGTAATAGTCATAATTGAATCAATGTTATCCAATGTATAATAATTTAACAAAAAATCATATTTAACAGGTATTCCATCAAGAAGAACTAAAGGTTCCTTTGGTGATGATGGTCCGTGAATAACCAATTTTAATTCAGAGTCATAGTTTACAGTGTCTTTAATCCATGATAACTCTTTGACTTTTATACTGTCAACTTTCAAAGCAAAGTCACTTCGTTGTTTAGGTATTGAATCAAATTTATTATCTCTATCCAAAATTGCCCAGCTCTCTTTTCTATGTTTAAGATTGTCACTTAAAAGAATCTGTTTCCGAGAAATAATAATCCATTTTTCATTATGAAAATCAAAATCAGTATCCTTTGAATATGAATTTAAGATGATTGTGTCTCCTTTGATAGTATAATTCCCAAATGTTTGTCGATGTGCCCGTTCTGACATAATATGGTAATTAAAAGTATTGTCATTTTTAAACTCAATAATTATAAATCTATAAAACAATTGTTGGGTATAAACTCCTGAGATACTCTTATCTGATTCTGCTGGTTTTAATTTAAATTCCTCAGGAATTATTAATCCATTTGTGAAAAAAATCAGAACAAATGTTAAAAATTTAGCCATATTATTGAATATTCTTTAAACTGAAACAGGTAACGGTTGGCGGTATAGAAATGAATTTTTCCATTTATATTCTTCTGATTCTCAATATTAGGTGCTGTTAGAAAGCGTTATTTTTTACTTCTCAGTTCGGATAGTCTTTTTCTAAACTGCAGATTAATAATATTTGAGTTTTTACTCAAATTCAATGGCGGATTAAGTTCACTAATTAACTCGTTTTCTAATTCGTCAGGGCTTGAATTGCTTTTAAAATAAAGAATAAGGTTAGATTTCATCCACTCGCTCAATTTAATTTCATCAGTTTCATTAAATTTTGTTTTTCCGTTGCTCGGGTCTTTGTCTCTTGCAATTTTAGTATACCCAAACATTGAGCCTAGTGATTTTCTTAAGGTTGAACTTCCAGCATTATTCCCAGTAAAATGTTGTTTGTAATCACGTTTTCTTAGGCTTTTACCCGCAATTCCAGTATAGATTACATTTAATTCTTTGTATGTTTTCATTGTGCATGATACTCCAATATCTGGCAATTTTGAACCCTTTTTTAAACAAACAATGTAATTACCTGGATTGTCGGGAATATGTTCTGAATTGTGTTTTTCAAAGTCAAGCAACTCAAACTCGTTTGTCGATTTAATTGCAGAGTTGGAGTCTACAGATTTTTCTTTAGCTTCAATTGGCAATTCAGTTTTCTGCTTTGATAGTTCTGTGGTTGGAACATTTTTTTGCCCAATAACTTTTATTCTGCCTGAATTAATTAGCCTTTCAAAGTCAGCAGGTTGCATATCAACAATTCCAAAGTCATCAAAACCATAAAATCCAATTTTTCTCATTTTTGATCTAATTACCTTTTGTCTTGATATGTCGGCTTTTATTCTTTCTCTAATAAGATTTCGTAGTTCCGAAATTTCTGCCTGTGTAAATACGTCTTTTCCTTTCATTTCTGTTTCTTATTATAATGCAGTATAACTTTTTTCTATAATCTCTTTTATTCCATTGGTATCGCAAATAAATTTACACTCTGCAAGTTATGAATTTTTCCTTTATTTTATTCGGCATCGAAAATTTATTCTAAAATTATCTATGCTGCTGAATTAGAAATTGGATTAAGAAATAATGTAGCTATAAAAAGTAGAATATTGAATGTTACTTTTGATTCTCTTGTTCAATAAATCGTTTAAATTCTTCTATAATAGATTTTTTGATTTTACTTGCTTTTATTACTGGATTTTGTCTCATTATTATTTGTTCAAAGGGTGTATAAATCATAACTTTACGATTATGTATTAAAAAGATAATTTGCATAAAAACAAGTTGTTTTATTATCCGCTAATAGATAGGAATTACTTAAGTTAGAACAAAACGTTATGAAAAATATTATTTTTATTACTGCAATTCTTCTCTTTTTTTCTTGTGGTCAACACTCTAACAGTAATAGAGACAATAAACAAAAGTTTGCAGATAATATAGAGCAGAATAAAATTATTCCAGAAGAGATTGTATTGAATTTTGTCAATTCATACGTAGATAACTGCAATAAAATGAAAAGAGCAGTAGGAATTTTAGAGTGGGTTGAGTTAAATAAAATGGTAACTAAGAGCTTTAAAGATGAAGTAAAGAGAATGATTGATGAGGCCTATAATAAAGATTCAGAAATTGGACTTGATTATGATCCTATTTTTAACGCTCAAGACTATCCTGAAAAAGGTTTTGAAATAGAATCTTTTGATCGTGAAAACAATTACCTTATTCTTAGGGGTATAGACTGGCCTAAATTCAAGCTATTGATAAAGATAAGTAGTGAAAATAATACTTGGCTTATTGATGGATGTGGAAGTATCAATATCAATGAGAGTATTATAAAATAAATTTTAGATAATTATCTCTACTTATTACATTAAAAGTTGAATATGGATAGGTTTCTTTAAAAATATTAGGGATTTGTGGGTTCTTATTTCCCCACTTAAACTCTAGAGCTGTTAAAGAATCGGCACTTTCTTCTATTAGATCTATTTCCTGATTATCATAAGTCCTCCAGAAATAAAACTCTTTTCCTAGACCATTATTGTAATTGGCTTTAATTCTTTCTCCAATCAAGTAGTTTTCCCATAAGGCGCCAATATCTTGTCTTATAGATAATGGATTGAAGTTCCCAATAATTGCATTTCTTATCCCATTGTCATAAAAGTACCACTTACCTGCTTTTGTTACTTCTTTACGTAAATTTCTTGAATAAGCTCCAAGACGATAAATAACAAAAACTTTAGAAAGTAAATTAAGGTATTTTTCAACAGTATTTTTGCTCATACCCAGTTGTTTGCCTAGTTCATCATATGATACTTCATTGCCAAGTTGAAACGCAATTAGGCGAAGTAGATCTTTCATTTTACTTGAATTTTTCAAACCATCTATAGCTAAAATATCTTTTAGTAAGTAAGAACTTACTATATCCCTTAGATAATCTGACTTATGTTCAAAACTTCCCATTGTTACCACTTCTGGATAGGAACCATATATTAGGCGTGATTCTAAATTTTGTCTAGTTTGTAATACTGATTCAGTAGGTGTTAATTCTCTTTGAGAGAATGGCATTAAGTGAAATTGTGTACTTCTACCAACTAGTGGTTCGCCTGCCTTGTTTAAGAGATCAAAAGATGAAGAACCACTAGCAATTACCCGAATGCCTTCAATTTCGTCAACGATCAACTTTAATTTTAAACCTATATTAGGTATATTTTGTGCTTCATCTATTGCTAACAATTTGACACCTTCTAATAAATGTCGATAGTTTGCAATGGAACATTCATTTAAAAGAGCTAATGTGTCGTAATCTTCTCCATTGAGCAACATGGTTTTGCCTTCGAAATTATTAACTAGCTGATTTATAAGTATTGTCTTTCCTACTCTTCTAGCACCAAAAATTAGAACAGCCTTATTTGCTTCCATTCTGGAAGTTATTCTGTCTTGTAATAATCTTTTTATAGGTTCCATAATTATTTATTAACTCTCTTTACAAAAGTAATAATGTTTTTCAAATTGACAATATTTACATAAAAAATGTCAGTACACTGACAATATTTGTCAGCAAAATAGGATTAGATGAGATAAGTTAAATTGTCTAACACACCACCATCAACGAAAAGTAGGGGAATTGGCGGGTGAAGATGTCGGGTTTGGTGGTGAGGTGGAGTTGGGTGGGGGAGCCGATGTTTTCGAAGTAGTGGAGTGTTGAGTCGCTTGTGCGTAGATACTCTTTTACCTCTTGGCTGAGTTTTGATAGTTTCATCAGCACAACGGTGGTTGAGGCGGCTCTGTGTTGTTGAAGTTCGGCAATGGTGACGGTGCTGGGCACGATTATCAGTTTATTCTCTCCCGAAACCAGGTGTAGTGAGGCGAGTGCGCCTGCAGCGATAAAGGCTGGGATGCCAGCTATTTTTGAGACATGTTCGAATTTTGCGGAGAGGAGTTCAAATAGGTAATGGACAGATGAGTAGAGTCCTCCGTCTCCCTCGGCTACGATTGCGATCTTCCGCTTTTGATTTGCAAACTCCACAATTTCTGGAACCAGATTTCGGTAGGCTGTGAGTGCCTCTTCGCGGTCGCTCTTCATCGGTAGATCATATCTTCTGATCTTCGTCTCCTCTATTCCGAGTGCGAGCAGAATCTCTGTTGCTCTCGATCTATTCATAGTCTGCGGTGCGTAGATGATATCGCTGGAATTCAATATTTTGAATGCTTTAATTGTGACAAGCTCTGGATCGCCAGGTCCGATTGATACAAAGTTGATTGAATAGTCGATTGTGTTGTCGCTAAGATTGAGATTCATGTCGCAAGTAAAATTATTTTCGGCAGTAAAAGTAGAAAATCTTTCATTACCTTTGCAACCGCTTCGGTTTGCGCCCTTCATTGGAGAGGGGGGCAACTAAGAGGGAATCAGGTGCAAATCCTGAACAGTCCCGCTGCTGTAAGCTCCAGATAGTCTGTTAACAATCTGGCCACTGTCGGTAATCGATGGGAAGGCGTTGACGGAGGAGTAAGTCAGAAGACCTGCCGAGGTAAATTATGGTTAATGTTTTCGTGGGATGAAACAAAAACTTTATTTTTATGAAAATCAAATATTTAGTCATTTCATTGATGGCGTGTATGCCATTGTTTTATTCATGTTCGTGCCATCAGAACAGCGCGTCTGAATCTACTGATTCTGCGAGTGTAGATGTTGATCAGATCTTTGCAGACAAACCGCAAGAGGGAGTTTGCAAGATTGAGTATGCCGAAGGTTTGGTTTTGGCCGAAAAGGATGGTGTAATCTATGCAAAAATCTCCGATCCGCAAGGTGAGAGTGGTGCGGTCTACAACTACGCTTTTGTGCAGAGAGAGACTCAGAATAAGGGAAAAATTGCTTTCCCAAAGGATTTTACTGTGATTGAGGTCCCTGTCACTAAATTAATCTGTATGACTTCGCTTCAACTCTCGAGTTTCATTAAACTCAATGCGTACGACAATATAAGCGGATTGACGAGTACCAAGCATCTGTTTAACAAAGAGGTAAAGAGTAGAATTCGTAAGGGGTTGATTAAAAAGATAGGCATCGAGGGCAATTTTGATAACGAAATTATCATGAATATCAATCCTGGTCTGATTCTCATCTCCCCTTTCAAACGGGGAGGATTCGATGCTCTTAAGGAGACTGGAATTCCTCTTTTGGTCCATTTGGGCTACAAAGAGAGGAGTCCGCTTGGACAAGCTGAGTGGATTAAACTTGCTGGAATCCTGACAGGGAGGTCAGAGGAGGCGATCGCCATTTTCGACCAGACAAAAATGAAGTACAATCTGCTGAAAGGGAGAGTTGACTCACTCTTGGCGTCGGAAGAGAATAAATACCTCAAGCGTCCTAAAATCATGAGTGGCGAGATGCGTGGTGGAAATTGGTATGTGCCTGGGGGAAAGAGCTTTCTTGCAAAATTGTTTAGTGATGCAGGTGCAGAATATTTCCTTAAGGACAGTGCGAGTGGTGGGGTGACAATGGATTTCGAGGCTGTCTATTCCAAAGGGGTCAATGCAGATTATTGGAGACTTTTAGTAAGCAATGAGGAGGAGTTCAGCTACAATGTGCTTAAATCGCAAGATGCGCGATATGCCGACTTTAACTCATTTAAAAAGAGAGGAGTAATCTTCTGTAATCAGCAGAAGAGCCCATTCTACGAAAGTTCACCAATGGAGCCAGAGGTCGTTCTAGCTGACTTTGTTAAGGTCTTTTATCCCAATCTGTTGCCTAATTATCAGCCTGTTTACTATAAACTATTGAAATAGCATGAGGCGCAGACGTCTTTCATACCTTTTCCCAACAATCTTAGCAACTGGAGTAGCGCTGTTTGCACTAAACCTTATTACAGGAACTGTCTCGATACCATTAGAGTCTGTATGGAACATTCTCTTCTCCGATTCTAACAACGAGATTTGGCATAACATCATCTATAAATCGCGACTTCCTCAGGCTTTGACCGCAGTCGCAGCAGGGGCAGCCCTTTCGGTCAGCGGTCTGCAGATGCAGACTGTCTTCAGAAATCCTCTCGCGGGCCCGTCGGTACTTGGAATCAGCTCTGGTGCAGCCATGGGAGTAGCCTTTGTCGTGTTGATGTCTGGTGCCTTTGGAGGTGTCGCCCTAAGTCGAATGGGGTTAATTGGAGAGTTGGCAGTTACTCTGTCGGCAATCGCAGGATCGTTGGCTGTAATGGCTTTGATCATCTTTATCTCTCGTAAGGTAAAGGGAAATGTCACTCTTCTTATTTTGGGAGTAATGATTGGCTATATGGCAAATGCTGTGATTGGTGTTTTAAAGTATTTCAGTGCAGAAGAGGATGTTAAGGCTTATGTGGTTTGGGGGTTGGGTAGCTTTTCGAGAGTGTCTGGAGGGCAGACGATGTTGTTTGTCTCAGCAATCATCGTCTTGATTCCACTCTCTTTTCTGTTGGCAAAGAGCCTGAATCTGATGCTGCTTGGAGACTCTTATGCCTCAAATCTTGGGTTGAACGTGAAACGAGCACGAGTGTTAATTATCCTCTCATCGGGAACTTTAGTAGCGGTGGTAACTGCCTATTGCGGCCCAATTGTCTTTTTAGGGCTCGCCGTTCCTCACTTATGCCGATCAATCTTCTCCACCTCCGACCATCGAATCCTGATGCCTGCCTGCGCAATTACAGGAGCAGCATTAGCGCTATTCTGCAATCTGGTTGCAAGATTACCAGGTTTTGAGGGTGCGCTGCCAGTCAACTCAGTTACAGCATTAATTGGAGCACCTGTGGTCGCTTCGGTGATCTTTAGAAAAAGGAAGGAGAGTAGTTATGAGTAACCAGACGAGACTTGTCTTAGACAATCTGACAATCGGCTACCGCGATAAAAGAGTTGCTGGTCCGCTATCTGCCGAGCTTCGCTCTGGTGAACTAACTTCGCTTTTGGGGCAGAATGGTGCTGGAAAGTCAACACTGCTCAGGACAATTGCCAACTTTATTCAACCACTCGAAGGTAGGGTGCTGATTGATGGGAGAGGAGTCAGTCAATTAGGGGAGAGGGAGCTATCTAAACTGGTTGGAGTTGTTCTTACCGAGCGATTCAATATTCCAGACATGACAGTTTATGAGATGGTTGCAACGGGCAGAAGTCCATTTACAGGATTTTGGGGAAGCTGTTCCAAAGCCGACAGAGAGATTATAGAACACTCTATCGAACTTGCAGGCATTGCTGCTCTTAGGGAGAGACTGATTGATTCTCTGAGCGATGGAGAAAGACAGAAGGTTATGATAGCAAAAGTCCTTGCTCAAAGAACGCCAATTATCATTTTAGACGAACCAACGGCGTTCCTGGATTTTCCAAGTAAAGTAGATCTGATGAACTTACTTCACAAAATTTCTAGGGAAGAGCACAAGACAATCTTTATATCTTCTCACGATTTGGAGTTGGCGCTTCAAATGTCCGACAGGCTTTGGTTGATAGATAAGTCGAAAGGTCTCTCTTGCGGAATCCCCGAAGATCTATCCCTGACGGGTGTTTTAGGGGGCTTTTTTGCAGAGCGTGGAGTGACTTTTGACTCCGAGAGCGGACTCTTTAGAGTGACCAATAAATTCGACTATTCGATTAGACTGACTGGCCATGGACGAAAATTTTCTATGGTTCGGAAGGCTCTCAATCGAAATAGGATAGAGGCTTCGGGGAAGATAGATTCCCCTTCTGTGATCGATTGTGGCGATAGCTCTTCGCTAAATTTGACAGTCAGACTATCTGGGGAGCCAGAGGTTGTGGTGACATCGGTTGAAGCGATGCTTGAGCTTGTTAAAGCATATTTCCAAACTCATCGGTCATCACAATAGTTAGTCTCTCTTCATCAATCTCAATACCGGCCATCTTTTTTGTATATTCAATACATCTTGTTTTGCACATTTCTGTTAGCCTTCTGTAGAACTTTGTCTTTGGAGGAATCAGTTGGAGAAGTTCTCGCGCAGTATTTAGCTTTTGAATTTTTGCCAAAATTTCTGGAGCAACTCCACAATCTTGTGCAAGATTGAAGATAAAATCTCTATTAAAAGTAGAAATTTTGCTATGCGTGTCGAGGTGCCCCTCTGCCAGTTTTACCCCCTTCCCAATCAAAACTACAAGTAAAACTTGTGAAAAATCTGCCAAAAAGGCGTTTTTTACACTCTCTCCAATCAAATTACCATACTGAATAAATGTTTTACTTGTGTTTTTGGAGAAGATCGACTTTGCAATCGCTTCGCTCTTTGCTCCAGAATTTAAGATGACACTCTCGATCCCTTGCGCTCTTGCGACTCGCATCTCTGTAGCAATTGACGCTGCAAATGCCTCCGATGAGAATGGCCTCACAACTCCCGAAGTGCCAATGATGGAGATTCCGCCTTCGATTCCAAGCCGTGGATTAAAGGTCTTCGAGGCTATCCGTTCGCCCTCTGGCACCGAGATCACAACTGTCGCACCTGCATACTCCGACCTTGTATACTCTCCACCAAACAGCTCATTCAAATTGTGTGTAATCATCTCTAAAGGTGTCTTGTTGATTGCTGCAGCACCAATCTTTAGCCCAAGCCCAGGAAGTGTCACCTTGCCCACACCTGCTCCACCCAAAATTCTTATGCCTGGCAATTTTTCGGGGGTGACTGTTGCTAAGATCGAGATCCCATTTGTGATATCGGGATCATCTCCCGACTCCTTGATACACTCACATGTAACAGAACTCCCTTCTGTTTTATAACTCTTAATCTTCACGGTTACTCGCTCCCTGTTTGGGAGGATAATCTCCACCCTCTCTTTTTCGGAGCCAAAGAGGATTTTCTGTAGTGCACCCTTTGCAGCAGCAGTGGCGCAAGTGCCAGTTGTCAAGCCTGTTTTGAGAGGGAAAAAGTCGGGAATAATCTTCTCAATTGCTCGACGAAGCGTATGTTTTCCATAGACAATAGTGTCGTCGCAAAGTCCAGATGAGTAGAAGGTTGGTAGTGGTGGACGGGTGATCGCAATTACTCTAATCTTGTGTTTGCGAGCAGCCTTTAGCTTCTGTTCAAACATTCCGCTTGCGCCACTCTCTTTGGTTATGATAACATCAGGTGAAACTTTCGATATTAGCTCGTCGCTCAACGCCTCCCCATCCCAAAACAGAACTCTCCCTTTCTCAAAATTACACTTACCGATTACCTCTAAAGATTCTGGACGTTCCATAATTCTCAGATAATAATCGTATTGTACAAAGAGTTTTTCAATCATCTCTGCAGACTTTACCCCTGTAAGAAAGAGAGGTCTTTTAAAGTATCCATCTTCTAAAATCTTGATACAATCTTCGAGTTTCTCTATTTGATAGTCAGCAAATAGTGCGCTCTCCTCTCCACGTTCGAATCGGATGACATCGATTGATTGCGAATATGAAACCTTGGCGATGTTTTTATGTAGCTCCTTTGCATGCGGGTGTGCAGCATCGATAATCAGTCGAATCTCATTCGATTCCACAAAGTCTGCAATTGCCTCTGCATCCATTGCTCCGCAGATTGATTGGCCATTTGTACTCTCTACCGAAGCTGAATTATTGAGTGTCGATATGTAAAAATGTTTTCCTGCGCTGTCGCAAACATGGGCAGCAATCTTTCCCTCTGTAGTCCCTGCAAAGATCAGTATCATAATTGATTATTGGCGGAAAAGGTGTGAAAATTGCGATGAATAGAGCTTAGACAAACCCTCTCTATTTCCGATTGACTCTCCAACAACAATCATCGTTGTGAGTGTGAAGTTGTTTCTTTTTACAATCTCCGAAAGTTCACTCAGCACACCTCTGCAGATCTTCTCTTGAGGCCAAGTGAGTTTATGACAGACAGCTATCGGCGTGTCGGGCGGATACTCGGTCAATAGCTCTCTCTCTACCTCCGATGCCAATGTTGCGCTTAGAAAGATGCACATTGTGCTCTGCGATTTTGCCAATTTGTGGAGGCTCTCCCTTTCGGGAACAGGAGTTCTACCCTCGCCGCGGGTTAGAATAATTGTCTGAGACTTTTCCGGAATGGTAAATTGTGACTTCAAAGCAGCAGCAGCAGCCAGAAAAGAGGAGATTCCAGGGGTTATTCTATACTCCATTCCATTCTGGTCGAAAAAGGCCATCTGCTCCTGAATTGCTCCAAAGATACAAGGGTCTCCAGTGTGTAATCTAACTATCCTCTTTCCCTTATCGTACCAACTCTTCATAAAATCTAACTGTTCATCAAGAGTCATGTCGGCAGAGCTTCTGATGATTGCTCCAGCTGGGGCATATTCGGTCAATTTGATTGGTACAAGGCTTCCTGCGTAGAGGACAACGTCTGCGTTTTCTAATAGCCGTTTTCCTCTCACCGAGATCAACTCTGGATCTCCAGGTCCAGCACCAACAATCTCAACTCTGCCCTTTAGCTCAACGCCTCTCTCCAACGCCACAGCAAAGGTGAAATCGTTGCCTACTTTGAATTTGTGTTTTTGTTTTTCCAACACCAAGCTCCCAAATTGTGAGGCGATAATTGAGGCAGCCTCGCATACGCTTCCGCTGCCAGTTGTTTCTAACACTCTCTTTGAGCTGTTTGGAGTCTCAATCTCTGCAAGTTCCGCAGGATTAAAGATTCGAGGAGAGTCTGTCCCGAATCTCGAACAGAGGTCGAGCAGAAGCGGTTCTCCTTGCTTAATGTCTATTGTAGAGATAGTTTTGATAGATAGGGGAGAGAGTTGATGATCGCACAATTTGCTCTCAATATATTCTGCTACTCCTGCAGGATCGCAGTTTTTGCGACACCCTACTCCAAGATGGAGTACTTTGGGTCTGTAGATAATTGTTGGAAGTTCACTTTCAAGAATTCTGTATGAGATAGCAATCAGAAGTTTAAATCCGCTCTCTTTGAGACTCTTTAGGTCGGCTCTATTGACAATCTCTACATTATCGGGGAGATTTGTTAGAAGAGATTCTGCAGCTGACTCTTTGATGTCGCAGTAAATTGCACACTTTTTACCTTTGACAAATTTGAAAATCGCCTCATTCATGCTTGTGTTCAAAAGCTCACTCTTCCACCCATTTTCGCTTCCGATCAAATCCAAAGCCCAAGTTCCCTTTCTGTCACTAAGTGTTGTTATCACAGGGATTGCTCCAATGAGCGATGCCACTTCGCGACACAGCATGTTAGCTCCACCAAGATGCCCCGATAAAAGTGCAATTGCAAACTTTCCAGTTGAGTCGATGCACACAACAGCCGGGTCGCTGCTCTTATCTTCGATAAACGGAGCGATCTTTCTGACACAGATTCCAGTAGCTCCAATAAAGATTATCTCTTTATAAGTATGGAAAAGATCTTGTGTAAATTCATGATATCCAATGATCTTTACAGCTGAAAAGTGTCTCTCCACCCTTTTTGCAATCTCTTCGCCACTCTCCGATGTGAGTACACACACAATCTCTCTATCTCTTCTTTCCATGGCTTTGTCTGTTTTTTTGTTGTTTTACCCCTTTGATTACTCCAATCGCATTGTTGTCATCTATCTTGAGCTTTGTTTGACTGACAATCTCAATTCCACAAACCTTGCAGCTCTCAATAAACTCATTTTTACTCGCTTTGCTTACCGAATTGAAAACAATCACACCACCATCAACTAAAGCCAAAGCACATCTCTCAACCATCTTCTTTAGCTCTCCGCCGTGTCCACCAATAAAGATCGCCTCTGGACTCTCCAATGTGCTTAAATCGAAGTTATTGAAGTCGCAAATGTGATATTCGATTCCAGGAGTGCCAAACCTTCGAGTGTTGGTCTCCATAAGTGCTGTACCCTCTTCTCTCACCTCAAAAGCGGTTATTCTTAGATGTGGAAATTGAAGTTTTGCCTCGATTGATACCGATCCTGTGCAGAAGCCAATGTCCCAGAATCTGCTTCGGTTTCGAAGATCCAACATCGACAGCGAAAGCAGACGGATTCCTGCCTTTGTGATCATCTTCTCTCTGTTGTCTAGAAGTTCGAATTTAGAATCGGGTATCCCAAACTCTCTGCATCTACAGGATATCTTTTCTAAAATTAAACAGTTAGGCGACTCAAAGGTGATCTCTGACATCTCCTTCAATGAGCATCTGGTAATCTGCTCGTGGTCGCTATTTCCCAAGTTTACACCTACGATTGCGCGATAGTTGTGGTAGCCGTAGCTTAATAGTCTTGCAGCGATTTTATCAGGGGAGTGCTCCTTGTCGGTGAGAATTCCGAGTTTGCAGCACCCTTCGATTATGCGGCGGTCGAATTCGTGCCACTCTCTGCCAGTGAGGGAGACTGGAGTCATATCGTGATAGGGCGTAACAGACTTATGTGCAAGGATCTGCAAAGAGTTGAAGTGTGGGATTACAGTTAGTGATGCCTCAGGGACTCGCTCTTTTATGGTTGTGGCGAATCCGAAGAAGAGGGGGTCTCCCGATGCGAAGACTACAACATCGTTGTGAGACTCATATTTTTCGAAGACTGAGTTTAGAGGAACTTTGATCATTATCCACTCTGCTCCTTCGGGCAGACAATCTTTGACAATTTCATAGTGTCTTGCTCCGCCAGAAAAACAGCTGGCTTTACCGATCAACTCTTTTGTCTTTGCATCGAATTCTGGCCTTCTGCCATCATCAATTCCTATAACTATAAATCTCTTCATGTTTAAATATGTCTACCTGGGTTCATCTCTTTGGCATCTTCGAAACTTAAGATTGAATTCACAAGGGTGGCTGCTAGATTGCTGCCCCCTTTTCGCCCCTCTGCTATGATTTTGGGGATGTTTGTGAATGGTTTGATCATGTGTTTAGACTCCTCTACATTCACAAATCCAACTGGGGCTGCAATGATTCCTGCGGGGGAAGCATTACCCCTGGCAATCTGTTGTGCTAGCTCCGAAAGCGCGGTAGGAGCATTTCCAAACACATAGAGTGCTTCGGGATAATGTTTTACAGCTACTCTTATGGCAGCTTTACTGCGTGTAATTTTTAGCTTTTCCGACATCTCCAGAGCTTCGGGATTGTCGAGCAGACAAATTACCTCAACTCCCAGCTCTTCACACGCGGCTTTTCGGATCCCTGCCTTAACCATTGTCACATCGGTGACTATCTTTTTAATCGTTCCATCTTTAAACTTTTCATACAGCTTGGCAACAGCACCTATGTCTGCCTTAATAACTCTCTCCATCTCAAAATCAGCAGTAGTATGGATTGCGTGCAATATTGGCCAAAGCTCATCTTTGCTCCTGAATGGGTTTTCGAGCTCTTTCAGAATCCTTGCAAAGCTCTCTCTCATTATGTCGCGCCCTTGCATCTTATCGCCAGCAACACTATTCGAAAAGTAACCTCTTGGGGTGATCATCACCTCTCTACTGTTGTTTTGAGAGAGATAAGTTTTTGAGTTACCAATTATCAATGTTGTAAACATGTCTGCTTTGGTGCAATCGAGCTCTTTTAGGGACGTAATCTCAACAGACTCCTCATCTCTTCCTGCTTGTCTGACGATTCCAACGGGAGTTCCTAGTTGGCGGTGCTGTAAGAAGATCTCCTTTAATCGCTCAAGTTGCCAGAAGCGTCCTTCGCTGCGAGGGTTGTAGATTGCAGTCACAAAGTCTGCATCTGCAGCGGCTTTAATTCTCCTCTCTATTGTTGGCCAAGGGGTGAGCAGATCGGATAATGAGATTGTGCAAAGATCGTGACCTATTGGTGCCCCAAGCAGCGATGCTGCCTTTTGAAACGCACTAATCCCAGGCACAACCGAGATATTAAGATTGTCCAAATTGTCTGAATGATCTGGATTGGTCAGTTTGTCATTTTGTAGTAGTGTACTTTTGTGAGTCTCTCCGTTAGTTCTCTCTCTGTCATACATCTCATAAACAAGCGGAGCCATACCATACATTCCCGACTCTCCAGAGCTCACAACCACTACATTTTTACCCTCTTTTGCCCTCTCAATTGCATAAGCAACTCTCTCCTCTTCCATCCTCATCCCAGACTCATAAATCTCGGCATTGGAATCTGCTAAATCCTCAATGAATGGCATGTAGTATTTATATCCGACAATTACATCTGCCTCTCTGATTGCTTTTTCTGCAGCAGGAGTGAGATCTTCTCTACTGCCTGGTCCGCAACCTACGACTACAATTTTACTTTGAGTTTTCATATCTCATCTTTTTATCGGTGATTCTCTCTTTTTTGTACTCTAGCTCTAAAGCTATTTTCTCAATTATCATCTCAGGAAAACCCTCCAATTCACCCAATCCAATCAAGTTAGTTTTGATTCTGTACCCTTTCGATATTAAAAGATCTCTCATCTCTTCGCCAATGTCGTTTTGGGCATGATCGCCAGCAACAAACATCAAAGGCTGTAGAGTTAAAGTGTCTTTTGTTTGATCAAATCTTGAGTTGGCAATCTCTTTAAGGGTTACATCTAAATTTGGATATCCTTCAATTGTCGTCACGAACCAGTTTGGGTTATCGCTATCTCTGAAAACAGATGATAGCATTGAATACTGCGCGGTTGCTGGATCGTAGCTGCCATGCCCAACAAACAGCGTATATGAGTTTGATGGTCTCTCATTTGCAATGATCTTAGCGATGTTATAATAGTCCTGAGGGAAGTAGAATACTGGATTTGAGCATCTAATCTCTACAAACTTCTCTTCATATTTGCGGCACTCCTCCCTTAGAGCTTCTGTCTCTACACCTTCAATCATAAAGGTGCTTTGAACTACTATGTGAGTGTAACCCTCTTTGTAGAGTCTTTCAAGAGCCTGAGTAGGATTCTCCTTTTTTACTCCTCTTGAATTAAGAATTTTAACTACAATTCTAGACGAATATGCCTCTCTTACTTCAAAGTCCGAAAACCTCTTCTTCACAGCCTCATTAACCCTTTGAATTGTCTTTCTTTCGGTGTCGGGGTATGTTGTTCCAAAATGGACAAGTAGAATTGCCGACTTGTGAGAATTCGTGTAGTTCTCTTTTAGTTTTTGATCTCTATATAGGCCATGCTCAGAGTTGGTCTGAGCATGGGATAATAGTACGAACGAAATCATGCAAATTGCAGAAATGTAGATCTTTGTCAAACAAATATGTTTCATGTTATCTCTTTGAATAGTGTGTAAATTTGAAAGTGAGGGCTAAAAACCATGTCCTTCCTGGTGAGAGCGTTGCATAATTGCTTCCATAGGGTCTGTCATCTTTGTAGTTGAAGATGTTCTCTATACCTGCAGATGGCTCTATTTCAAACTTTTTAAATCCATGATATTTCCCTGTCAAGGTTATATTCCAAAGTTGGTGAGGTGGGGCAGGAGTCTCGTTTAGATAAAATCTTTCACTTTGGTATTTTCCGTTGATATTGAGATCTGTAGAGAGCCTTTTCCAATCTTTTCGCAGGTTTAGATTGATTGTTGCTGAATGGAGAGCAGTACCGCTGATAGGTGCAAGATTGTCTAGGTCGCGGGTATAGGTGTATCCATATCCACCAGCGAGTTTTATAAAGCTACATGGGATAAAGGTGAAATTTAGATCAACTCCCTTTACGCTGGCTTGTGAAATGTTCTCGTATCTATAGCTCTTT
>JASDTB010000094.1:21831-27130 GCA_041441455.1 Bacteroidales bacterium | reverse complement strand
CTTCGGGAGTAACTGGTACAAGTTTGCGTCCAATCATATCTTTGAGGTTATTGACATAAACCGTGATTGAACCATACAAAAGATTCCCTCCAAACTCCGAATTTAGTGCAAAGTAGTTGCTCATTTCGGGCTTAAGATCGATATTACCACGGCTTACTGTTCCTCTCGATTCGTAATCGTAATAGAGTTCTGTTATTGTAGGAGCCTTGAATCCTGTTGAATATGAAGCTCTTGTTGTGAATTTGCCAAGTTTTTTCATCAACGAAATCTTTGGAGATAAATTGCTCTTAAAGGTCTCATGATAGGTGTATCTTACTCCTGCAACTGTTTCAAATCCATATGGAAGATTGATTTCGTCTTGGATGTAAACTGCTCCTTGGGCAACACCTTTTGAGCGTTCAACCAGGCTACTGGTGATTAAGAAGTCGTGAGTATAGTCTGCCCCAAAGCTAAATTTATTCTTTCGACCCAATCTTACCACCCTTTTTGCAGAGACGTTTTTGTAGATCTGAAGTTTGCTCCTCTCGTTATCACCAGCAGTAAAGGTCCCGCTTGCAGCATTGTACTCTTTTGAATATTCGTAGGAGTTCCACGATAGATCGAGAGCGTAGTACCCTGCATCTCCAGTTAAGTACTTAGCCCCAGCACCAAGGTTGAAATCTTTGTAGTTCATATCGTAGGCATAAGCTGCGAGTGGTCGTTTTCCAATTTTGGAGTAATACGAGCCATTGATATAAGCCGAAAGCGAATCTGTAAAGTTGTAGGTAAAGTTTTGGTTTAATACATCAGATAGATAAGCATTTACAGCCTGTTTCTCAGTTGGAATTAATTTGATTGCACCTGTCTTTTTGTCTGTTGTAATCTCTTGATTGCTAAGTTGCCATCCATCAGACCGTGCTCTTCGATATGCAGTGTTCGACGTTAAGCCGCCTGCATTAATCGTAGCATTAATCCCTTGAGTAAATTGTGCAAAGCTCCCTGTTCGAGTTGTTGAGACAAGTTCGACTGGTGATTTTGGGCGTTCTGTGATAATGTTTATTACTCCGCCAATAGCATCTGAGCCGTAAAGTGATGATGCTGAGCCTTTGAGAATCTCAATGCGTTTCACATTGTTCATGTCGATTCTGCTGATATCGATACTACCTGAGATATCTCCAGTCACTCTTCGACCATCGATTAAAAGAAGAATGTACTTCCCTTCTAAACCATTCAGACTAATTTTATCGTTCATGGCATTTGAAGTGAAGATAAATGAAGGGTTAAGCAGATTCATCGCACCTTCGAAATTTACTGCTCCCGATTTTTTGATTAAATCTCCAGAGATGATTTCAATTGGCACAGGTGAGTTTCTTAGTTTTCGGTGTGTGCCTGTTCCCGTAACCACAACTTGGTTTAGCGATGATGCAACGTAATTTGTGTCTGCATCACGCAATTTTCCATCATTAGATTTAAAATTAAGAGTAGAGGGCAAAGCGATGTTTGCACTTAAGATAAAAAATAGAGACACTGCTGCCTTAACAGCATAAAATGACTTCTTCATTAAAGAAAAAAGTTTAGAAATTAATAGCCATACTCTTGACCCCGAGAGTAATCAATTATTTGGTGGCTTGGCAGGTCTCCTGACTAACCTCTATCTTAAAGCGCCTTCCCATTCAAAAAATGAACAGTGGCATAAGAATGCTTTAATTTTGATTTTCAACAAAGAAAATCAGAGGATCACAGTAGCGGGCACTGTTCCGGATTCTAACCGGATTCCCTTTTTATTGTTCAGATGAGACTCATCTGTACATTACCGAAACCACGACAAAGATAGTTTTTTTATATTTGCCCCGAAAAATTGTTTTCAATAGCTCAAAAAATCATCAAATAGAATGTCAAGTTTATCACGCTTTTTAATCGGTGCTGCGAGTTCGGGAAGTGGCAAGACTACAATCACTTCGGCAATCATGCGCTCTTTGTCTCGACGAGGCATAAAGGTTGCTCCGTTTAAATGCGGGCCAGACTATATAGACACTAAGTATCACCACCTTGCAGCAGGTGCTCCCTCATTTAATCTCGATCTTTTTTTCTCGCAAAGCGAAGATCTGAATAGACTTTTTATGTCTGTTATTCAAAATTCGTCGAATGTAGCAGTGTGCGAAGGCGTAATGGGTCTCTTTGATGGCTATTCAGAGAGAAACGGGAGTAGTGCAGACGTGGCAATCGCTCTCTCTTTGCCAGTAATTCTGGTTGTGAACGCAAAATCGATGGCCCACTCAGTTGCCCCTCTGTTGAAGGGATTTAAAGAGTATGACAAAAGGCTCAATATCTGTGGAGTAATCTTCAACTTTGTCAATACAGAGTCGCATTTTAAGATTTTAAAGGCAGCTGCCGACGAAGTGGGAATTGCCTGCTTTGGAAGGATGCCGTTCGATCAATCACTATCGGTACCATCGCGTCACCTCGGTCTAAATTTCGACTCCGACGTTCTCTATACCAACTATCTCGACTCAATTGCTGACCTCGCAGAGAAACATATAGATATCGACGCACTATTAGAGGCGACAAAGTGTCAAATTTCTGTAGATGTGGATTTAATAAGTATCGATCAGGTGCAAAAAGGAGAACTCCCCACGGTTGCAATTGCAAAAGATGAAGCCTTTTGCTTTATATATCCGCAGACGATTCGTCTCTTCTCTCAATTTGCAAATATTGTCTACTTCTCGCCTCTAAACGACAAGAGAGTTCCCGACTGCGATCTTCTATATCTGCCTGGCGGATACCCTGAGCTCCATGCCCAGAGACTTCACGATGCGAACGAGATGAAAGAGTCAATTAGAAACTATGTTGAAAGGGGAGGAGCTGTGTTGGCAGAGTGCGGAGGCATGATGTTTTTGACCAACATGTTGATTTTAAAGGAGAGTAATAAAGACATTGATAACTCAAATGTATTAAATTACACAATGTGCGGAGTTTTAAATCTAGACTCTTCGATGGTAACTCCAAAATTGACAATGGGTTATCGTCAGGGAGTAATTGCCGGACATCCATTTAAAGGACACGAATTTCATTACTCAAGTTGCGTAGCAAATAGGCAAATTGAATCTGAAACTACAAATCTATCCCAAAAAAATGATAAGATCTTTACTGCAAGAGGAGACTCTTGTAATACCGAAATTTACAGATATAAAAACGTGCTAGCCAGTTATATCCATTTTTATTGGAACTCATCCCAAGAGGCTCAGGAATTTCTGGCACAGATAATGAGTAAATAGCTTAACTATTAACGAAATATATTTTTAAAAAAACAATATAGGTTTTGAAACAAGCAATATAGGTTTTGAAATGTCATTTAGAATTATAAAAAATCATTAAAATGAAGATATATACGAAAGGTGGAGATAAAGGAAGGACTTCGATCTTTGGCGGAGAGCGAGTAGATAAGGATAACATAAGAGTTGAGGCTAATGGTTGTGTTGACGAGTTCAACTCTATTCTGGGAATCGTCAGGGCGCACATGCCAGCTGAGCACGAGTGGCAACCTCTGCTCTATACGATTCAAAAGAACTTAATGAGTGTAATGTCGCATATAGCAACTCCTTCCGATAAACGAGTTGGAAATCCAAATAAATTAGATGAGACATTGGTCGTGCAACTAGAAGAGATGATCGACGACCTTACAGCTGCCATGGGAGAGAATAGCCACTTCCTTCTGCCTGGAGGAACAGTGGTCTCATCATATCTACATCTTGCTCGTACCTCTGCAAGAGAGTGTGAAAGAAGACTTTGCACTCTAAATAAGATAGACCCTGTAACCCCAGAGATTCTTCAATACTTCAACCGTCTATCCGACCTTCTCTTCGTAATGGCGCGCTACGACCTGTATCGTGCCGGAATCACAGAGGAACGCTGGCACAATTTTCAATATAAACGGTCTAATAAATAGGTTATTATTAAAGGAAAAACCTTGTTACCATCCAAATGGATGAGACGATTTTTCTAATGCTGCAAATGGATGGTAATCACCATTCAATCCTAGTGGTTGAGAGTGTCTGATATCGTGAACGATACTAATACAATTTTTCGCTTCACTTAGTCCAAATCCCTCTCCTGCAAGAATCTTCTTGTAGGAGTTAGTATGCAGTTCTGTAAATCCATCCGAAAACTCGATCTCTCTACCCTCCATTGTCAGTGAGCGGAATGTTCTCTTGCCAGTAGCTTTAACATCAGTAGGAAGAGTGTCGAAATTGATACTTAAAAAATATCTTACACGAGCCTTTTCAAACTCAAGATAACCAGCAACTCTGTCGTGCGACATTACGTGGACTCTGTTTGCTTTCACCGCACCAAAGACCCAAGAGAGCATGTCGTAAAAGTGAACGCCAATATTTGTTGCAACTCCGCCACTTTTGCGCGAATCACCTTTCCAGCTTGTATAATACCAATTACCTCTAGAGGTGATATAGGTAAGATCAACATCGAAAACTTTCTCTTTTGGCGAAGCCTCAACCTCTCTCTTTAGATCGATAATAGCATCGTGAAGTCTGAGCTGTAGAATATTAAAAACTCTTTTACCAGTCTCTTTTTCAATTTGCTCTAGCGCGTCAACATTCCATGGATTTAGTACTAGAGGCTTCTCACAAATCACATCAGCTCCAAGGCGGAGACCATATCTAATGTGTGCGTCATGCAAGTAGTTTGGTGTGCAGACAGAGACAAAATCGGTGTTTTTATTTTTAGACAGATGTCTGTCGAAAAGTTCGAACTCTGTGAAAAATGAGCAATCAGGAAAAAATGAGTCCATTATGCCCACGCTGTCGAATACATCGTACGCGGCTGTAAGGGTGTTTCCGGTATCTTTGATGGCTTTGAGGTGTCTTGGAGCAATGTAGCCGGCGGCACCCATCAGTGCAAAATTCTTCATTTTTATTATTTCTGGTTTTTATACATCTCTTCATAATATCTTTGATAATCTCCCGAAGTGACATTGTCTAGCCACTCTTGATTCTCAAGATACCATTTAACAGTCTTCTCTATACCCTCTTCGAATTGTAGCGAAGGTTCCCATCCAAGCTCTTTGTTTAGTTTTGAGGAGTCAATTGCATATCGTAGGTCGTGACCAGCTCTGTCTGTTACATATGTAATTAATTTTTCCGAAGTTCCAGCCTCTCTTCCAAGAGCCTTGTCGGTCACTTTAATCAGAACTTTAATCAGGTCGATGTTTTTCCACTCATTAAATCCTCCAATATTGTAAGTGTCACCTACTTTGCCTTGATGGAAAATCAAATCAATAGCAGAAGCGTGGTCTTCAACAAAGAGC